>NZ_JAEX01000006.1 GCF_000519125.1 Desulfocurvus vexinensis DSM 17965 | reverse complement strand
ACCATTGGTCACATCGACCACGGCAAGACCACTCTGACCGCTGCGATCACCAAGATCGCCGCCATGCGTGGCGGCGGCGCCTTCGTGGCCTTCGACGAGATCGACAAGGCCCCCGAGGAGAAGGAGCGCGGCATCACCATCGCCACGGCGCACGTGGAGTACGAGACGGACAACCGTCACTACGCGCACGTGGACTGCCCCGGTCACGCCGACTATATCAAGAACATGATCACCGGCGCGGCCCAGATGGACGGCGCCATCCTGGTGGTCGCGGCCACCGACGGCCCCATGCCGCAGACCCGCGAGCACATCCTGCTGGCGCGCCAGGTGGGCGTTCCGTCCATGGTGGTGTTCCTGAACAAGTGCGACATGGTGGACGACGCGGAGCTTCTGGAGCTGGTGGAGCTCGAGGTCCGCGAGCTGCTGTCCAAGTACGAGTTCCCGGGCGACGACATCCCGGTGATCCAGGGCTCCGCCCTCAAGGCCCTGGAGGCCGAGAGCGTGGACGACGCGGCGGTCAAGCCGATCCTGGACCTGCTGGCCGCGTGCGACTCCTACATCCCCGAGCCGCAGCGCGACATCGACAAGCCGTTCCTGATGCCCATCGAGGACGTGTTCTCGATCTCGGGCCGCGGCACCGTGGTCACGGGTCGCGTTGAGCGCGGCGTGATCAAGGTGGGCGAGGAAGTGGCGATCATCGGCATCAAGCCGACGGTGAAGACGACCTGCACGGGCGTTGAGATGTTCCGCAAGCTGCTGGACCAGGGCCAGGCTGGCGACAACATCGGCGCGCTGCTTCGCGGCGTGAAGCGCGACGAAGTGGAGCGCGGCCAGGTGCTGGCGGCCCCCGGGTCGATCACCCCGCACACGAAGTTCAAGGCCGAGGTGTACGTGCTGTCCAAGGACGAGGGCGGCCGCCATACCCCGTTCTTCAGCGGGTACCGTCCGCAGTTCTACTTCCGCACCACCGACGTGACCGGCGTGGTGACCCTGGAAGAGGGCGTCGAGATGGTCATGCCCGGCGACAACGCGACGTTCAACGTCGAGCTGATCGCTCCCATCGCCATGGAGCTCGGCCTGCGCTTCGCCATCCGTGAGGGTGGCCGTACCGTGGGCGCGGGCGTCGTCTCCGAGATCGTGGAGTAGAGGAGTTTATCATGGTTTCCATGCAGAGCGATCGCATCAGGATCAAGCTGAAGGCGTACGACTATCGCATTCTGGACAAGGCCGTCTCCGAGATCGTGGACACGGCCCGCAACACGGGTGCGAGCATCGCAGGGCCGATCCCCCTGCCGACCAATATCCACAAGTACACCGTGCAGAAGTCGGTGCACGTGGATAAGAAGTCCCGGGAGCAGTTCGAGATGCGCGTGCACAAGCGCCTGCTCGACATCCTGGAGCCCACCCAGCAGACCGTCGATGCCTTGGGCAAGCTCTCCTTGCCCGCGGGCGTGGACGTTGAGATCAAACTCTAGAACGAGGAATGCATGATGGCTGACACGCTTGGCATCATGGGACGCAAGCTGGGCATGACCCGCATCTTCGGTGACGACGGTACCGCCATTCCCTGCACCGTCATTGCCGCTGGTCCGTGCCCCGTCCTTCAGGTGAAGGATGCTGCGACCACGAAAGACAAATATACGGCGCTTCAGATCGGCTTCGAAGAAATCGACGAGAAGAAGGTCAACAAGCCCGACAAGGGCCACCAGGCCAAGGCTGGCCGCGACTACTACCGCTTCCTCAAGGAACTGCGCATGGACTCCGTCGAGGGGTACGAGCTGGGCCAGGATCTGACGGTGGAGATGTTCGCCCCCGGCGAGAAGGTCAAGGTCACCGGCACCTCCAAGGGCAAGGGCTTCCAGGGTGTCATGAAGCGCTGGAACTTCCGCGGCGCCCCGGCTTCGCACGGGCACGAGAAG
This sequence comes from Desulfocurvus vexinensis DSM 17965, assembly GCF_000519125.1. Classification (NCBI taxonomy): domain Bacteria; kingdom Pseudomonadati; phylum Thermodesulfobacteriota; class Desulfovibrionia; order Desulfovibrionales; family Desulfovibrionaceae; genus Desulfocurvus; species Desulfocurvus vexinensis. The sequence goes on along the minus strand of NZ_JAEX01000006.1, from coordinate 174,925 downwards.
ATCCACCGCTCCCCGGGCAGCGTGGGCATGTGCGCCTGGCCGTCCAAGGTCTTCAAGGGCAAGAAGATGGCCGGGCAGATGGGCAACCGCAATGTGACGTGTCTGAACGTCGAGATCCTCGACGTGCGGCCTGAGGACAACCTGCTGATCCTCAAGGGCCAGGTGCCCGGCCCCAAGAACGGACTCGTCCTCGTCCGCAAGCAGAACCGAGGTTAGCACGATGGCAGTCGTGAAAGTGTATGATCAGGCGAAGAAGGAAGTGGGCGAGCTGACGCTGGCCCCGGAGATCTTCGAAGTCGAGGTCAAGCCCGAGATCCTGAACCTCGTGGTGCGCGCCCAGCGGGCCAAGTTCCGCTCGGGCACCCACGCCACCAAGACCAAGGGCCTGGTGTCCGGCGGCGGGGCCAAGCCCTGGCGCCAGAAGGGCACCGGCCGGGCGCGCGCGGGCTCCAACCGCTCGCCCCTGTGGCCCGGCGGCGGCACGATCTTCGGCCCGCAGCCCCGCAGCTACGAGTTCAAGGTCAACAAGAAGGTGCGCAAGCTGGCCCTGAAGATGGCCCTGTCCTCGCGGATGCTGGAGTCCAGCCTCACGGTGGTGGACCGCATCAAGCTCGAAGCCGTGAAGACCAAGGACTTCGCCCTGGTGGCCAAGACCCTCGGGCTGACAAAAGCCTTGATTGTTCTGCCCGAAGACGATAGCGTCCTCAGTCTTTCTGCGCGGAACATCCCCGGCATCAAGGTGCTGCGCCAGGACCTGCTCAACGTGTACGACGTTCTGCGCTACCCCCAGCTGGTGCTGTTCCAGGACGCCGCCAGGGCCGTGGAAGAGAGGTTGAAGTAATGGACTACACGCAGATACTCATCAAGCCGCTGATCTCCGAGAAGGCCACGACCATGAAGGAAGTGGCCAACCAGATCGCCTTCTACGTGCATCCCGATGCCAACAAGATCGAGATTCGCAAGGCGGTGGAGAAGGCTTTCGGCGTCAAGGTGGAAGGCGTCAACGTGGTCAAGCGCCGCGCCCGCGCCCGCACCCGCTTCGGTCGCACGGTCGGCACCATGTCCGGCTTCAAGAAGGCGTACGTCACGCTGGCCGAAGGCGAAAAGATCGAATTGTTCGAAGGAGTCTAAGCATGGCCACGCGTAAACTGAAACCCACTTCGGCTGGCCGGCGCTTCCAGACCATCTCCACCTTCGAGGAGATCACCGCGACCACGCCCGAGAAGTCTCTCACCGTTGGGCTGCGCAAGAAGAGCGGCCGCAACAGCTTTGGCCGGGTCACCGCGCGGCGTCGTGGCGGCGGGCACAAGCGCCTGTACCGGATCATCGATTTCAAGCGTGACAAGGTGGACATCGCCGCCACCGTTGCGACCATCGAGTACGATCCCAACCGCAGCGCGCGCATCGCGCTGTTGCACTACGCCGACGGCGAGAAGCGCTACATCCTGGCTCCGCTGGGCGTGAGCGTTGGCGACCAGATCGTGGCCGGCGACAAGGCCGACATCAAGCCCGGCAACGCCCTGGCCCTGGCGCGCATCCCGGTGGGTACCGTGGTGCACAACATCGAGCTGCACCCCGGGCGCGGCGGCCAGTTCTGCCGCGCGGCGGGCACCTACGCCCAGCTCGTGGCCAAGGAAGGCAAGTACGCCCTGTTGCGCATGCCCTCGGGCGAAGTGCGCAACGTGCTGGCGACCTGCATCGCCACGGTGGGCCAGGTGGGCAACATCCACCACGAGAACATCAGCATCGGCAAGGCCGGTCGCGCCCGGTGGATGGGCAAGCGTCCCGAGGTTCGTGGCGTGGCCATGAACCCTGTGGACCACCCCCTGGGCGGCGGCGAAGGGCGCAGCTCCGGTGGCCGTCACCCGGTGTCCCCCTGGGGTATGCCCACCAAGGGCTACAAGACCCGCAACAAGAAGAAAGCGTCGTCCCGGCTCATCATCAAGCGACGCGGTCAGAAGTAGGAGTAGCCAATGCCCAGGTCGCTTAAGAAAGGTCCGTTCGTCGACGGGCACCTCGTCCGCAAGGTGGACAAGGCCACCGAAAGTGGGGACCGTCGCGTCATCAAGACGTGGTCGCGCCGCTCCACGATCGTCCCCGAGATGGTGGGCATGACCTTCGCCGTGCACAACGGTCGCAAGTTCATCCCGGTGTTCGTGACCGAGAACATGGTGGGGCATAAGCTGGGCGAGTTCGCGCCCACGCGCACCTACTTCGGCCACGCCGCCGACAAGAAGAGCAAGGCCAAACGCTAAAGGATAGGTGTCCGTCATGGAAACGAGAGCAATCGCCAAGTACGTCCGCCTGTCGCCGCAAAAGGCGCGCCTGGTGGCCCGCAATATCAAGGGCCTGCCGGTTGAGGACGCCATGAATATCTTGCGGTTCACGCCCAAGAAGGCCGCCGAAATGATCGGTAAGGTGCTGCATTCGGCCATCGCCAATGCCGAGCAGCTGCCCGGCGTGGACGTGGACAGCCTGGTGGTCAAGCAGGTGGTGATCGACGAGGGGCCGACCATGAAGCGCATCATGCCCCGCGCCATGGGCCGCGCCAACCGCATCCTCAAACGCACCGCCCACATCACCGTGGTTGTGGAAGAGTCCTAGGAGGCAACCGTGGGACAGAAAGTACATCCGTACGGATTTCGGCTGGGATACAACAAGAACTGGATCTCCCGCTGGTTTGCCGGCAAGGACTACGCGGCCAACGTGTTTGCCGATCACCAGATCCGCAAGTACGTCAAGGAGAAGCTCTTCCAGGCCGGGGTGTCCCGGCTTGAGCTGGAGCGCGCCGGGGGCAAGGTCCGCCTGATCATCCACACCGCGCGCCCGGGCATCGTCATCGGCCGCAAGGGTGCGGAGATCGAGAAGATCCGTGGCGACCTGCGCCAGAAGTTCGGCCAGGAGTTCTCCATCGAGGTCATCGAGGTGCGCCGCCCCGAGACCGACGCCCAGCTGGTGGCCGAGAGCATCGCCCAGCAGCTCGAGCGCCGGGTGGCCTTCCGCCGGGCCATGAAGCGCACCGTGGGCATGGCCCGCAAGTTCGGCGCCGAGGGCATCAAGGTCTTCTGCTCGGGCCGCCTGGCCGGGGCCGAGATCGCCCGTTCCGAGTGGTACCGCGATGGCCGCGTGCCGCTGCACACCCTGCGCGCCGACCTGGACTACGGTCTGGCCACCGCGCGCACGACCTACGGCGTCATCGGCGTCAAGGTCTGGATTTTCAAGGGTGAGATCTTAGATCACGAGGTGGAGAAGTAATGCTGACCCCCAGAAGGACCAAATTCCGCAAGCGCATGAAAGGGCGCCTGCGCGGGATGGCCACCCGTGGCAACACCGTTGCCTTCGGTGATATCGGCATCAAGACCCTGGAGCACGGCAAGCTGACCAGCCAGGAGATCGAGGCCGCGCGTATCGCCATGATGCGCCACATCAAGCGCGGCGGTCAGGTGTGGATTCGCATCTTCCCCGACCAGGTCTACACCTCCAAGCCCGCCGAAGTCCGTCAGGGCAAGGGCAAGGGCGCTCCCGCGGGCTACTACGCCCCGGTCAAGCCCGGCCACGTGCTCTACGAGATCAAGGGCGTGAGCATGGAACTTGCCCGCGAGGCGCTGGTTCGCGCGTCGCACAAGCTGTCCGTGAAGACCGTCATCGTCATGAGGGAGGGGCTGTAAGATGAAAGCCAAGGAAATGCGTGAGCTCTCTGCCGAGCAGCTGAACGAGAAGCTCGGCGCCTACCGCCAGGAGCTGTTCAACCTCCGCTTTCAGCACGCGACGGCCCAGCTGGAGAACACCCAGCGGATTCCCGAAGTGAAAAAGAACATCGCCCGGATCCTGACCGTTCTCCGGACGAAGGAAGTTGGAGCGTAGTCATGGCAGAACAGGCACACAGCGCGAACAAGCGGGTGCTGACCGGCATCGTGGTCAGCGACAAGGGCGACAAGACCATCGTGGTGCGCGTCGAGACCCTGATCAAGCACCCCCTGCTCAAGAAGTATATCCGCCGCCGCGGCAAGTTCATGGCCCACGACCCCGAGAACGCGTGCGCCGTGGGCGACAAGGTGCAGATCATCGAGCACCGGCCCCTGAGCAGCCGCAAGCGGTGGCACCTGAAGACCATTTTGGAAAAAGCCGTCTAGGAGTGACCAATGATCCAGGTTGAATCCAATCTCGACGTCGCCGACAACTCCGGCGCCAAACGGGTGGCCTGCATCAAGGTGCTGGGCGGCAGCCGCCGGCGCTATGCGAGTGTGGGCGATATCATCGTGGTGTCCGTCAAGGAAGCCATGCCCCATGCCAAGGTGAAGAAGGGCGACGTGATGAAAGCCGTCGTCGTTCGCACCACCAAGGAAGTGGGCCGCCCGGACGGGACCTACATCAAGTTCGACAACAACTCCGCCGTGCTGCTCAACAAGCAGATGGAGCCCGTGGGGACGCGCATCTTCGGCCCCGTGGCCCGCGAGCTTCGCGCGAAGAACTTCATGAAGATCGTTTCCCTGGCGCCCGAAGTGCTGTAGGAGCAGGCCATGCAGAAGTACAAGATTCGCAAAGATGACAAAGTGATGGTCATCTCCGGCAAGGACAAGGGGAAGGTCGGCAAGGTGCTCAAGATCCTTCGCAAGAAGGACCGGGTCCTGGTCGAAAAGGTGAACATGGTCAAGCGCCACACCAAGGCCAACCCCTACACCCAGCAGCCCGGTGGCATCGTGGAGAAGGAGTCCCCCATCCACATCTCCAACGTCGCGCTGATGTGCGATGCGTGCACCAAGCCCACCCGGGTTGGGTACAAGGAAACGACCGACGGCAAGAAGGTCCGTTTCTGCAAGAAATGCAACGAAACGATCGACTAGGGTGACGACTATGACACGTCTTGAGAAGATATACCAAGAGAAGGTCGCCCCCGCCCTGCAGAAGGAGTTCGGGTACACCAGCCCGATGCAGCTCCCCAAGATCAAGAGCATCAGCCTGAACATGGGGCTGGGCGAGGCGGGCAACAACAACAAGCTGCTCGAGGACGCCGTGGCGGAAATGACCGCCATCGCGGGCCAGCGTGCGGTCACCACTCGCGCCAAGAAGTCCATCGCGAACTTCAAGCTGCGCGAAGGCATGCCCATCGGCTGCCGCGTGACCCTGCGCGGCGACCGCATGTGGGACTTCCTCGACAAGCTCATGAACTTCGCCCTGCCCCGCGTGCGCGACTTCCGCGGCGTTCCCGACCGCGGCTTCGACGGGCGTGGCAACTTCACCATGGGCATCAAGGAGCACACGATCTTCCCCGAGCTGAACATCGACCGCGTCGATCAGGTCAAGGGTATGAACGTGACCATCGTCACCACGGCCCCGACCGACAAGGAAGGGAAGGTGCTGCTCGATCTCTTGGGCATGCCTTTCAAGAAGTAAGGAGGAGTCCGCCTTGTCCCGTAAAGCACTTTTGAACAAGTCCCAGGCGAAACCCAAGTTTTCGAGCCGCGCGTACAATCGCTGCCCCATTTGTGGCCGCCCTCGCGCGTTCCTGCGTCGGTTCGGCATCTGCCGTATCTGCTTCCGCAACAAGGCGCTGGCTGGCGAACTGCCGGGTGTCCGTAAATCGAGCTGGTAATCTCCAAGGAGTCCATCATGGCAGTGGTTGATCCCATTGCGGATATGCTTACCCGCATTCGCAACGCCCACCAGGCTTTGCATGGCGAAGTGGCCATCCCCCGTTCCAAGGTGAAGTCCGCCATCGCGGGCATCCTGAAGGAAGAGGGCTACATCGCCGATTTCAGTGAGGAAGAGCGCGCCATCAAGATCGCGCTCAAGTACGAGGGCGGACGTCCGCTGATCAGCGGCATGAAGAAGATCAGCAAGCCTGGCCGCCGGGTGTATGTTGCCGCGTCCGACATCCCCCGCGTGCAGAACGGCCTGGGCATCTGTGTCCTGTCCACGTCCCAGGGTGTGCTGGACGGCGGTCGCGCCAAGGCGCAGAACGTGGGCGGCGAACTGCTGTTTGAAGTCTGGTAACGAGGAAGAGTCATGTCCAGAATCGGAAAGCAGCCCATCGCCATCCCTTCCGGGGTGGAAGTGACGATCGGCAAAGATATGATCAATGTCAAAGGCCCCAAGGGCGCCCTGGCCACTCCGGCCCACGAGAAGATCGTCGTGGCCAAGGACGGCGACCAGCTGGTGCTCACCCGCGCCGACGAAAGCCGGATCGCCCGGGCCCAGCACGGGCTGCGGCGCACCCTGCTGTCCAACTGCGTGCTGGGCGTGACCAAGGGCTTCGAGAAGGTTCTCGAGGTCGTGGGCGTCGGCTACAAGGTCCAGGTGCAGGGCAAGAACGTGGTGCTCACCGTGGGCTTCTCGCACCCGGTGGAGTTCCCGCTGCCTGCGGGCGTCGAGGCCAAGGCCGAAGGCAACAAGCTCACCCTGACCGGCATCGACAAGCAGGCCGTGGGCGAAGTTGCCGCGCAGATCCGTCGCGTGCGTCCGCCGGAGCCTTTCAAGGGCAAGGGCATCAAGTACGCGGATGAGACCATCCGCCGCAAGGCCGGCAAGTCCGGCGCCAAGAAGTAGGGGACGGCCATGAAACTCTCGAAGAACGAAGCGCGCCTGCGCAGAAAGATCCGCATCCGCAAGAAGGTGAACGGGACGGCCCAGCGCCCCCGGCTGTGCGTGTACCGTTCCAATGCGCATATCTACGCGCAGCTCGTCGATGACCTGACGGGCTCCACCATCGCCTCCGCCTCGTCCCTGGCCTTCGTCAAGAGCGGCCAGGCGGTCAAGCCCAACAAGTCGGGCGCCGAGGCCGTGGGCCGCGAGATCGCGAAGCTGGCTAAGGAAAAGAACGTCGAGACCGTGGTGTTCGACCGCAACGGCTATCTGTATCATGGCCGGATCAAGGCCTTGGCCGACGGCGCCCGCGAGGGCGGTCTGAAATTCTAAGCTGCGGAAGGGACAAATGGCTATTGAACGCGAACGTAAGGGTCCCCGGAAGGAGGCTCGCAAAGAGCCCCAGGAAGACCTCGGCATCATCGAGAAGATCGTCTACCTGAACCGCGTGGCCAAGGTCGTCAAGGGCGGCCGGCGCTTCAGCTTCAGCGCCCTGGTTGTGGTGGGCGACGGCAAGGGTTCGGTGGGCTACGGCCTGGGCAAGGCCGTCGAGGTTCCCGAGGCCATCCGCAAGGCCAGCGAGCAGGCCAAGAAGACCATGAAGAAGGTCCCGCTGCTCGACGGCACCCTGCCGTATGAGATCCTTGGCCGCTTTGGCGCCGCGCGCGTCATGCTCAAGCCCGCTTCCAAGGGTACCGGCATCATCGCCGGCGGCCCGGTGCGTGCGGTCATGGAGGCCGCGGGTGTCCACGACATCCTGACCAAGGCCATCGGCACCAACAACCCGCACAACGTCCTCAAGGCGACCATGGAGGGCCTGACCTCCCTGCGCAGCGCCGACCAGGTCTCCAGGCTGCGCGGAAAGAAAGTCGAAACGCCCAGGAAGTAGCGGGAGAGACGCGACATGGACACCATCAAGATCACACTGGTGAAGAGCCTGATCGGCTGTTCCCCCAGACAGCGCGCCACCGTGCACGCCCTGGGCCTGCGCAAGATCCGCCAGGTGAAGGAACTGCCCAAGAACGATGCCGTTCTCGGCATGGTCGAGAGAGTCAACCATCTCGTCGAGGTTGTGGAATAATGAGACTGCACGAATTGTACCCGTACCCGGAAGAAAGCCGGGACCGCAAGCGCGTCGGGCGCGGCCATGCCTCCGGGCAGGGCGGCACCTCCGGCAAGGGCCACAAGGGCCAGAACGCCCGCTCCGGCGGCGGCCGGCCCGCCCGTTTCGAGGGCGGCCAGATGCCCCTGGCCCGGCGCCTGCCCAAGCGTGGCTTCAAGAACGCCATGTTCCGCGTGATCTACCAGCCCCTGGCTGTGGGCCGCATCGCCGCCGCCTTCGAGGGCCAGGCCGAGATCTCCCTGGAAGACCTCTACGCCAAGGGATTGGTGCGCCGCGGCAGCCTGGTCAAGGTGCTGGCCGACGGCGAGCTCAAGGCCGCCATCACCGTGGAAGCGCACCGCTTCAGCAAGTCTGCGGCAGAGAAGATCGCTGCCGCCGGTGGAACCGCTAAGGCACTGGAAGGGTAACCGACGTGGCATTATCCGGGGTTGAGAATCTCGCCAGGCTGCCTGAACTGAAGAAACGGCTCCTGTGGACGCTGGGTCTGCTGGCGTTCTACCGCGTGGGCATCCACGTCCCCACCCCTGGTGTGGACACCGCCGCGTTGCAGGACTTCTTCGCCCAGGTTTCCAACACGCTGTTCGGCATCTTCAACATGTTCTCGGGCGGCGGGCTGGAGAATTTCTCCATCTTCGCCCTGGGCATCATGCCGTACATCTCGGCGTCCATCATCATCCAGCTGTTGACGGTGGTCAGCCCCGAGCTCAAGCGCCTGGCCAAGGAAGAGGGCGCTGCGGGCCGCAAGAAGATCACGCAGTACACGCGCTACGGCACGGTGCTGATCACCGTGGTCCAGGGCCTGTTCATCGCCATCGGCCTGGAAAACATGCAAAGCCCCACGGGCGCGCCCGTGGTGCTGGCGGCGGGCTGGGGCTTCCGGCTGACGACCATCATCACCCTCACGGCGGGCACGGTGCTCGTCATGTGGCTGGGCGAGCAGATGACCGAGCGCGGCATCGGCAACGGCATCTCGCTGATCATCTTCGGCGGCATCGTCGCCGGGCTGCCTGCGGGCGTGGGCAACACGTTCCAGCTCCTGGGCGCCGGCGAGCTGACCGTGTTCATTCTGCTGCTCCTGCTGGCCTTCATGGTTGCGGTCATGGTCGGCATCGTGTACATGGAGCGCTCGCAGCGCCGGATTCCCATCCAGTACGCCAAGCGTATGGTGGGCCGGCGCATGTACGGCGGGCAGACCACGCACCTGCCCCTGCGCGTGAACACCGCGGGAGTCATTCCGCCCATCTTCGCGTCGTCGATCCTGATGTTCCCGGCGACCCTGGCCCAGTTCTCCCAGGTGGACTGGCTCCAGGACGCCGCGGCGCTGTTCTCGCCGACGGGGATCTTGTACAACGTGTTCTTCGTGGCGCTGATCATCTTCTTCTGCTTCTTTTACACGGCGATCATCTTCGACCCGAAGGACATCGCCGAGAACATCAAGAAGCAGGGCGGCTTCATTCCGGGCATCCGCCCGGGCGCCAAGACGCACGAGTACATCGACCGGGTGCTGGCCCGCATCACGCTGTGGGGCGCCCTGTACATCTCGGCGGTGTGCGTGCTGCCGGTGCTGTTCGTGAGCAAGCTGGGCGGGCCGTTCTACTTCGGCGGCACCTCGCTGCTCATCGTGGTCGGCGTGTCCATGGATTTCATGTCCCAGATCGAGTCCTACCTCATCAGCCGCCAGTACGAGGGGCTCATGGGCAAGCAGGGCAGAATCAAGGGGCGGCGTTAGGCTTTGAAGAAAGTTCGGGGCATCTACATCAAGAACGGCGCGGAAATCGCGCTCATGCGCGAGGCGAACCGGATCGTATCCGTGATCCTCGACGCCCTGGGCGAAGCCGTGGCGCCTGGTGTCCCCACCATGCGCTTCGAGGAGATCGCCCAGGACATGTGCCGGCGGTTCGGGGTCCAGCCCGCCTTCCAGGGCTACGGTGGCTTCCCCTTCGCGCTGTGCTGCTCTGTGAATGAAGAGATCGTCCATGGTTTCCCGTCGCGCGAGCGCATCCTGCGCGAGGGTGACATCGTCAGCTTTGACATGGGCGTGATCTACCAGGGGTTTTACGGCGACTCGGCGCGGACCTACCCGGTGGGCGCGGTGAGCGCCCTGGCCCGCGACCTGATGGACGTCACCGCGCAATCCCTGGCGCGGGGCATCGAGAAGGCCCTGGCCGGGGGCAACCTGTACGACATCTCCCGGGCCGTGCAGGATTTTGTCGAGGCGCGCGGGTACAGCGTGGTGCGCCGCTTCGTGGGCCACGGTATCGGCCGCAAGCTGCACGAAAAGCCCGAAGTGCCCAATTTCGTGCCTGCGGGCATGGCGGGGCCGCCGCTCAAGCCGGGCATGGTGCTGGCCATCGAGCCCATGGTCTGTGCCGGGAGTTGCGAAGTGGAGATACTCGAAGACAAGTGGACAGCCGTGACGAAAGATCGTAAGTTGTCCGCCCATTTCGAGCATACGGTGGCGGTGACTCCCGAGGGGCCCGTCGTCCTGAGTGTGAGCTAAGCCGCAGGCTTGTGCCTGGGCATCGTCAGTCAAGTGCCGGAGCGTTCCGCCCGGTTGCAAGGTAAGTGGAGAACAGGTCATGAAAGTCAGACCCTCGGTCAAGAAGATGTGCCCCAAGTGCAAGGTGATCCGCCGCAAGGGCGTTCTGCGCGTGATTTGTGAAAACCCCCGGCACAAGCAGCGCCAGGGCTAAGGAATAAGGGGAAACCAAAGTGGCACGCATTGCTGGTATCGAACTGCCCAGGAACAAGCGTCTGGACATCGCCCTGACGTACATCTACGGCATCGGTCGCACCACCGCTCTGCAGATCCTGGACAAGGTCGGCGTGGACTGGAACCAGAGCACCGACGACCTCTCGGCTGAGGCCGCCAACGAGATCCGCAAGGAGATCGAGGACAACCACAAGGTCGAGGGCGACCTGCGCCGCGATGTGCAGGCCAACATCAAGCGGCTGATGGACATCGGCTGCTACCGGGGCCTGCGCCATCGTCGCGGCCTGCCGGTCCACGGCCAGCGCACCCACACCAACGCCCGCACCCGCAAGGGCCCGCGCCGTTCGGTGGTGGGCAAGAAGAAGAAGTAGCTGCGGCACGACACCATTTCAATAGTACGGAGATGAAGGACAATGGCTAGACCCCGCCGTACCGGCAAGAAGAAGGAAAAGAAGAACGTCCCGGTGGGCATCGCCCACGTTCGTGCTTCCTTCAACAACACGATCATCACCTTCACGGACCTGAAGGGCAACGTGATCTCCTGGGGCACCTCGGGCGCCCTGGGCTTCAAGGGCTCGCGCAAGAGCACGCCCTTCGCCGCCCAGGTGGCCGCAGAGGCCGCCGCCAAGAAGGCCATGGAGAACGGCATGCGCACCGTGGGTGTGCTCGTGAAGGGCCCGGGCGCCGGGCGCGAGGCCGCCATGCGCGCCATCAACAACGCGGGCATGAAGGTGTCCTTCATGCGCGACGTGACGCCCATCCCGCACAACGGCTGCCGTCCGCCCAAGCGGCGCCGGGTCTAACCGGCCCAATTTTCGGAGGAACGTGTTTTGGCTAGATATACCGATGCAAAATGCCGCGTCTGCCGCCGCGAGGGGCAGAAGCTGTTTTTGAAGGGTGACCGCTGCTTCACCGACAAGTGCTCCTACGAGCGCCGCCCCTACGTGCCCGGCCAGCATGGCCGTGGCCGCAAGAAGATCAGCGACTACGCGATCCAGCTGCGCGAGAAGCAGAAGGTCCGCCGCATGTACGGCATCCTGGAGAAGCAGTTCCGCAGCTACTTCGAGCAGGCCGACATGCAAAAGGGCGTCACCGGCACCAACCTGCTGGCCCTGCTCGAAATGCGCCTGGACAACGTGATCTACCGCATGGGCTTCGCCAACTCGCGCGACCAGGCCCGCCAGCTGGTGCGTCACGGCGTGTTCCAGCTCAACGGGCGGCGCGTCAACATCCCCTCCATGCAGGTCAGCCAGGCCGACGTGATCACCGTCCGTGAGGAGAGCCGCAAGATCCCCGTGATCCAGGAGGCTCAGGAAGTGATTGCCCGCCGTGGCTGCCCCGATTGGCTCGAAGTTGACGGTCCGAACCTCAAGGGCACCATCAAGGCCCGCCCGGTGCGTGAGGACATCCAGTTCCCCATCAACGAGCAGCTGATCGTCGAGTTGTACTCCAAATAGCTAGGGAGCCAAGATGATCATCCAAGACGGCGACAAACTGATCAACACGCGAAACTGGTCCGAACTGGTGAAGCCGGAGCAGATCCTTCGCGACTCCAAGAGCACGGGAACCTACGCCAGGTTCACCTGCGAGCCCCTGGAGCGCGGTTTCGGCACCACCATCGGCAACGCGCTGCGGCGCGTGCTGCTGTCCTCCCTGCAGGGGGCGGCGGCGGTTTCCGCGAAGATCGAGGGCGTCCAGCACGAGTTCACCACCATCCCCGGCGTGCTCGAGGATGTGACGGACATCGTCCTGAACCTCAAGATGGTGCGCTTCGCCATGAGCTCCGAGGAGCCCCAGCGCCTGGTGCTGGAGGCCTCCAAGCAGGGCAAGGTGACGGCCTCCGCCATCCGCGAGAACCAGCGCGTGACCGTGCTGAACAAGGACCAGCACATCGCGACCCTGACCGAGGACGTGAAGCTGCGCATCGACCTGGAGATCCGCATGGGCAAGGGCTACGTGCCCGCCGACATGCACGAGGATCTCCCCGACGAGATCGGCCTCATCCGGCTGGACGCGAGCTACTCGCCCGTGAAGAAGGTCGCCTACACGGTGGAACAGGCCCGCGTGGGCCAGATGACCAACTACGACAAGCTCGTTCTCGAAGTGTGGACCGACGGGTCCGTCTCGCCCGAGGATGCCGTGGCCTACAGCGCCAAGATCCTCAAGGACCAGCTCACGGTGTTCATCAACTTCGATGAGCAGACCTCCGACGAGGACCGCTCCCAGCCCGGCGGGTGCGACAGCGTCAACCCCAATCTGTTCAAGGGCATCGACGAGCTGGAGCTCTCCGTGCGCGCCACCAACTGCCTCAAGAGCGCCAACATCCGTACCGTTGGCGAGCTGGTGCAGCGCTCCGAGAACGAGATGCTCAAGACCAAGAACTTCGGGCGCAAGTCCCTCGACGAGATCAAGCGCATCCTGGCCGACATGGGCCTGGAATTCGGCATGACCGTTGACGGGTTCCAGGAACACTACGAGGACTGGCTGAAGAGGAAGGAAAGCGATGAGGCATAGAAAAAGCGGAAGAAAGTTCAACCGCACCAGCTCCCACCGGAAGGCCATGTTCCGCAATATGGCCAAGTCGCTGATCGTGTACGGGCGCATCCGCACCACCGAGACGCGAGCCAAGGAACTGCGTGGCGTGGTGGAGCGGCTGGTCCGTTTCGCCCTGCAAAACGATGTCCCGGCCCGCCGCGAGGCCTACAAGGTCCTGGGCAACCACTCCCTGGTCAAGAAGCTGTTCGACGAGATCGGGCCGCTGTTTGCCGGGGTGCCCGGCGGCTACACCCGCGTGCTCAAGCTCGGCCTGCCGCGCACTGGCGACAGCGCGCCCATGGCCGTGATCGAGTTCTCGCGTGCGGCTGGCCAGCCCGAGGCTGCGGAGCAGGCCCCTGCGGCCAAGCCCGCCAAGCCCGCCAAGGCCCCCAAGGCCGAGGCTCCCGCCAAGGCGGAGCCCGCCGCAGAGGAAAAGGCCGCCGAATAGGCTATAGCTTTTTCCGATGGAAGACGATAAGCAAGACAGGCCGCAAGGCCTGTCTTTTTTTCGTCCGGCGTCGTGCGCGGCGCAGTGCCCGCAGGGCAGGAGGGAGCCGATGGACATACGCCGCCTGGAAGCCTTCGCCAAGGTCTACGAGATGCGCAGCTTCTCGCGCGCCGGGCAGGAGCTGTACCTTTCGCAGCCGACCATCTCGGCCCATGTTTCGGCCCTGGAGGCCGAGCTGGAGGTGCGCCTGTTCGACCGCCTGGGTCGCAGCATCCTGCCTACCCAGGCCGCCGACGTGCTCTACCGCCACGCCCAGGACATCTTCGCCCGCGTGGCCTCGGCCCGGGCCGAGATCCAGCTGCTCCAGGAGCGCGTCGCGGGCGAGCTGCTGGTGGGCGGCAGCACCATCCCGGCCCACTACGTGCTGCCCTCGCTGCTGGCGCGCTTTGCCCGGCGCCACCCCGAGGTGCGCATGGAGCTGCGGGTGGGCGACTCCCAGGCCATCGTCCGGCGCATCCTGGCGGGCGAGGAGCTGGTGGCCATGGTCGGCGCCGGGGGCGACCACCCCGAGCTGGCCTTCGAGCCCATCCTGCGCGACGAGCTGGTCATCCTGGGGCCGGTGGAGGGCCCGGCGGCGGCGCAGGCCCAGTGCGACCCCCAGGAGCTGGCGGGGCTGCCCTGGGTCATGCGCGAGGCCGGTTCGGGCACGCGCCGGGCCTTCGAGCAGGGCCTGGGGCGCATCGGCGTGGACCCGCGCGCCCTGTCCGTGGCCCTGGCCGTGGAGAGCACCCAGGCCGCCCTGGCCAGCGTGCGCGCGGGCCTGGGGCTGACGGTGACCTCGCGCCTGGCCGCGCGGCCCCTGCTGGAGGCCGGGCAGGTGCGCGAGGTGCGCGTGTCCGGGCTGGACATGCCGCGCAACTTCTACCTCGTCTACCACGCCCGGCGCCACCAGTTCCCGGTGACGCGCTATTTCATCGACTTTTTGCGCAAGGAGTGCAGCCTGAGCCTGTAGGCAGGCCGCGCCCGCGCCAACGCAACCGAGAAGGAGCCCGGCCATGAGCGACACGCCCCGGCTGGTGGACACCGTCAAAGCGGCCGGTTGAGCCGCCAAGATCGCTCCCGGGGACCTGGAGCGAGTCCTTGCGGCGCTGCCCGTGCGCCCCGACCCCCGGCTCATCGCCGGGCAGGCCGTGGGTGAGGACGCGGCGGTGGTCCGCTTTCCCGCCGGTTGCGCCCTGGTGCAGACCGTGGACTTCTTCACGCCCATCGTCAACGACCCCTACCGCTTCGGGCAGATCGCGGCGGCCAACGCCCTGTCGGACGTGTACGCCATGGGCGGCCAGCCCCTGGCGGCCATGAACATCGTCTGCTTCCCGGCCAAGACCATGCCCCTGGAAATCCTTCAGGACATCCTGCGCGGCGGCTACGACAAGGTGCTGGAGGCCGGGGCCGTTCCGGCGGGCGGGCACAGCGTGGAGGCCGCCGAGATCAAATACGGCCTGGCCGTGTCGGGCACCATCGACCCCGGGCGCGTGGCCACCAACGCGGGCCTGCGCCCCGGCGACCAGCTGGTGCTGACCAAGGCCCTGGGCACGGGCGTGCTGGCCACCGCCGTCAAGGGCCGCTGGGACGGCGCCGACGAGCTGGAGCGCCTGGTCTGGGAGACCGCCGGGCGGCTCAACGCGGGCGGCGCGGCGGTGATCCGCGAGCTGGGCCTGCGCGGCGCCACGGACGTCACCGGCTTCGGCCTGGGCGGGCATCTGCTGGAGATGTGCCGCGCCTCGGAGCTGGACGTGGAACTGGACGTGGCCGCCGTGCCGCTGCTGCCCCAGGCCCTGGAGCTGGCGGGCATGGGGCTGGTGCCCGCCGGAAGCCACGCCAACCGCCATTTCTGCTCCTCGCGGGTCCAGGTCGGGCCGGAGGTGCCCCCGGTGCTGACGGACCTGATCTTCGACGCCCAGACCTCGGGCGGGCTGGTGCTGGCCGTGCCGCCCGGCCAGTTGGAGCGCGCCCGGGCCATGCTCCTGGCCGGGGGCGATCTGGCCGCCGTCATCGGCCGCGTGCGCCCCGCCGCCGGGGCCAAGGGGCGGTTGCACCTGCGCTGATTTTTCGTCTGCCTCCAGGCACCAAGGACGCCATGACCCTCGCCGCGACCATCGCCGTCACCGACGCCTGCGGGCGGACCCTGACCCTGCCCGCCGACCCCGCCCTGACCCTGGCCCAGGCCGCCTACCTGAGCGGGCATTGGAGCGCCCCGGCGCTGTGCTCGGGCCTGGGGCGCTGCGGGCGCTGCCGGGTGCGCTTTCTGGACGCGCCGCCCGCGCCCGTACCCGGCGAAGACGCGGTGCTCAGCGCGCAGGAGCTGGCCGCGGGCTGGCGCCTGGGCTGCCGCCACGCGGCCCTGCCGGGCGCGGCGGTGCTGCTGCCCGCGCGGCCCGTGGCCCCGGCCCCGGCCCCGGCCCCCGGCGGCCCGCCCCTGGCCCTGGCCGTGGATCTGGGCACCACCACCATCCACTGGCAGGCCCTGGGCCCGGACGGCGCGCCCGTGGCCGAGGGCGGCCTGCTGAACCCGCAGATGGGCGCGGGCAGCGAGGTCATGTCGCGCCTGGCCCTGGCCCGGAGCGGGGCGGCGCAGCACCTGCGGGCCCTGGTGCTGGACGCCCTGGCCGGGGTGGCCCGCGCGCTGCCCGGGCCGGTGGCCCGCCTGGCCGTGGCGGGCAATCCGGCCATGACCAGCCTGCTGCTGGGCCTGCCCGTGGACGGGCTGGCCGTGGCGCCGTACCGCCTGGACTACGCGGGCGGGCGCGAGGAGCCCCTGGGCCCCGGGCTGCCCCCGGCCTATGTGCCGCCGCAGCTGGCGCCCTTTGTGGGCGGCGACCTGTCCGCCGGGCTGGCGGCCCTGGCCCTGGGCGCCGCCGGGCCCGTGCCCGCCGCGCCCTTCCTGCTGGCGGACATGGGCACCAACGGCGAATTCCTGCTGGCCCGGGCGGACGGCGCCCTGCTGGCCGCCAGCGTGCCCCTGGGCCCGGCCCTGGAGGGCGTCGGCCTGACCCACGGCAACGTGGCCGGGCCGGGGGCGATCACGCGCTTCGCCCTGACCCCCACCGGGCTGGAAGCCACGACCCTGGACGGCGCCGCGCCCTCGCGTGCGGCCGGGCTCACGGGCACGGCCTACCTGTCCCTGCTGGCGCATCTGCTGCGCCTGGGGCTGGTCAACGCCCAGGGCCAGTTCCGCCCCGGGGCCACGCCCCTGGGCGCGCGGCTGGCCGAGCGCATCGAGGTGCGCGGCGGCGAGCGCGTCTTCACGCTCTTCGACGGCATGGCCCTGTCGGGCGCCGACGTGGAGGAGGTGCTCAAGGTCAAGGCGGCCTTCAACCTCGCCCTGTCGCGGCTGCTGGCCGAGGCGGGCCTGCGGCCCGGGGCGCTGGCCGCCCTGTGTCTGGCCGGGGCCCTGGGCGCCCATGTGGCCGTGGATGACCTGGAAACCCTGGGCTTCATCCCCGCCGGGCTGGGGACGCGGGTGCGCGCCGTGGGCAACACCTCCCTGGCCGGGGCGCGGCTGCTGCTGGCCGACCCGCAGGCCCGGGCCTGGGCCGAGGCCCTGCCCGCGCGGGTGCGCACCCTGGACTTGACGGGCGACCCCGCCTTCGGGCAGGAGTTCGTGGGCCGGATGCGTTTTTCTTTCGTGCCTTGAGGTTGCGAAGCCGTGGAGCCCCTTTGATGGAGATCGTGGATCTGGGCCTTGTGCCCTACCGGCAGGCCCAGGACCGCCAGCTCGAGCGCCACGCCCAGGTGCTGGCCGGGCAGGCGCCGGACACCCTGTTCCTGCTCGAACACCCGCCGGTCATCACCCTGGGCACGGGCGGGGGCCTGGAGAACCTGCATGTGCCTCCGGAGTTCCTGGCCGCCCGGGGCATCGAGCTGGTGCCCGTCTCGCGCGGGGGCAACATCACCTGCCATTTCCCCGGCCAGCTCGTGGCCTACCCCGTGTTCCGGCTGGACCGCCGCCCCGGCGGGGTGCGCAGCTTCTTCCACGACATGGAGGAGGCCGTCATCCGCGCCCTGGCGCGGGTGGGCGTGGCCGCCGGGCGCGCGCCGGGCCGCCCCGGGGTCTGGACGGCCTCGGGCAAGATCTGCTCCATGGGCATCGCCGTGAAGCGTTGGGTGACCTACCACGGCCTGGCCCTCAACGTGGCCCGCGACACGGCCCTGTTCGACCTGATCACCCTGTGCGGGCTGGCCGATGCGCGGCCCGCGTCGGTGCACGGCGAGCTGGAGGCCCGGGGCGGCGCCCCGGACGCCCCGGACGCGCCCCATTTTCCAGACATGCAGGAGATGAAGGATGTCCTCGCCCAGGAGTTCCGCGCGGTGTTCGAGCCGCATTCCCGAGTGGCTTAGGGTCACGCTGCCCAGCGACCCGGCCTTCGCCCGCACCGGGAGCCTGTTGCGCGACCTGGGGCTGAACACCGTGTGCCAGGGCGCCAAATGCCCGAACATCTACGAATGCTTCTCGCGCAACGTGGCCACGTTCCTCATCATGGGCCGCCACTGCACGCGCGCCTGCGCCTTCTGCAACATCGGCCTGGGCCGCGTGGAACCCCTGGACCCCGGCGAGCCCGCCCGCGTGGCCGAGGCCGCCGCGCGCCTGGGCCTGCGCCATGTGGTCATCACCTCCGTGACCCGCGACGACCTGCCCGACGGCGGGGCCGCGCATTTCGCGGCGACCATCGCCGCCGTGCGCGCCCGGATGCCGCGCTGCACCGTGGAGGTGCTCATCCCCGACCTGCGCGGCGATGCGGAGGCCCTGGCCACGGTGGTCGCTGCCGCGCCGCAGATCATCAACCACAACGTGGAGACCGTGCCCGAGCTGTACGCGGCCATCCGGCCCCAGGCCGGGTTCGAGCAGAGCCTGGAGCTGCTTGCGCGGGTCAAGGCCGCCGGGGTGACGTCCAAGAGCGGGCTGATGCTCGGCCTGGGCGAGACCGACGCCCAGGTCCGCCGCCTGCTGGAGCGCCTGGCCGGGGTGGGGGTGGATATCGTGACCATCGGCCAGTACATGCGCCCCAGCGCCGCGCACCCCGAGGTGGCGCGCTGGGTGCCCCCGGCGGAGTTCGAGGCCCTGGCCGCCCTGGGTGCGGAACTGGGCATCCCCCACGTCTACGCCGCCCCGCGCGTGCGCAGCTCGTACAACGCGGCCCTTTTCGCCTGATACCGGTCCGGCCCTGGCGCGCCCGGGCGTTCCGGGCCGCGCCGCCGGAGGTCGTCTGCCCGCGCCGTCTGCCCAGGGGCAACGGGGGGAACCCTGAGGAGGAGTGGATGTTGAGCTGTCGCGTTTCGTGCACGCATTTTTCGGCCCGGGCCGCGTGGGCGGCCCTGGTGCTGCTGGCCGCCCTGGCCCTGGGCCCGGCGCCGCGCGCGGCCCTGGCCGCCCCCGCCAGCCAGGACGACCTGGCCCGGCTGGCAGAACTCTCGGGCGGCGCCCAGATGGCCTCCGAGCTGTTCGGGCTCATGCAGCAGCAGATGGTCGCGGCCCTGCGCAAGAAGCATCCCGAGCTGCCGGACTATGTGTTCACCACGGTCCAGGAGGAGTTCCAGCGCGAGCAGGGTGCCTTCGTGCGCGAGGTGGTCGCGACCATCGGCCAGGTCTGGGGCCGCTACCTGAGCGCCGAGGAGGTCCGGGAGATGATCGCGCTGTACCAGAAGCCGGTGATGCGCAAGACCGTGGGGCTCATCCCCCAGGTCATGCGCGACAGCCAGCAGGTGGGCGCCAAGGTCGGCATGGACATGGCCGGGCGCGTGCTGCCCCGCGTCTTCCAGCGCCTGAAGGACGAGCACGGGCTGGACCTGCGCGGGAAATGACGCTGCGCGGGGGCGCGGCGATACGGCGGGCACGACCCGGCACGGCGCGCGCCGGGGATGCAGAAAGGGCGGCTCTGGCCGCCCTTTTTCGCGCCCTGCGTTCGCCGCTCCCGCGCCCCGGGCGGGGGGGGGGCGCCGCCTGCGCCCTACGCCGGCTGCCAGTCCTTGAGCAGCAGCTCGATGCTGGCCGTGCCCTGGTAGCGGTCGATCTTGGGGCAGAAGGCCACGCGGATGGTCTGGCCGCGCAGGGTCTGGGGCATGTGCGCGGCCTGGCGCCAGGCCTTGGCCTGGAGGATGGTGCCGCTGGTCTGGTCCATGAGCGAGAGCTTGACGTGGTCCTTGCCGAACACGCGCAGGTCGCGGACCTTCACCGGCGGCGAGGTGAACACGGGCTCCGCGTTGGCCGGGCCGAAGGGCTGGAGCATTTCCAGCTCCTTGAGCAGGTCGAAGCTGATGGCGCCAAGGGGCAGCTCGGCGTCCACCAGCAGGGTCGGGGTCAAGGGCGCGGGGCCGCACTGGGCGGTCACGGCCTCGTTGAAGCGCGTGCGCAGGGCGTCCAGGTTGTCCGGCGCCAGGGCCAGCCCGGCGGCCTGCTTGTGGCCGCCGAAGCGCTCCAGCAGCGCGGCGCACTCCCCCAGGCCCCGGTGCAGGTCGAATTCGCGGGTGCTGCGCCCCGAGCCCTTGATCCTGCCGTCCTCCTCGCACAGCACCAGCGTCGGCCTGTAGTGGCGCTCCACCAGCCGCGAGGCCACGATGCCGATGACCCCCGGGTGCCAGTGGGGCGCGAAGAGCACCAGCCCCGGGCTGTCCGGGAAGGTCTCGGCCTGGGCCAGGGCCTCGGCCAGGATGGCGTCCTCCTGGCCCCGGCGCTTGCTGTTCAGGGCGTCCAGGCGCCCGGCCAGGGGGCGGGCGGTCTCGTAGTCCGGCGCCAGGAGCAGGTCCAGGGCGGCCTGGGCGTGGTCCATGCGCCCGGCGGCGTTGATGCGCGGGGCCAGGGAGAAGCCCACCTGCCCGGCGCCCAGCTCCACCCCCGGGGCGTAGCCGCTGGCCTCCTTGAGGGCGGCGATGCCCGGGCGGCGGGCCTCGGCGATGAGCAGCAGCCCGTTCTTGACCAGGATGCGGTTCTCCCCCTGCAGGCGCACCACGTCGGCCACCGTGCCCAGGGCCACCAGGTCCAGCAGGGGGCGCATGTCCACGGGCTCGCCGGGCAGCAGGCGGTTGACGGCGGCCATGAGCAGGAAGGCCACGCCGACCCCGGCCAGGTCCGGGCAGGGGCAGGGCCCCAGGCGCGGGTTGGCCACGGCGTGGGCCGGGGGCGGCCCCTCGGGCCCGGGCAGGTGGTGGTCGGTGACCACCACGGTCATGCCCAGCTCGCGGGCGCGGGCGATCTCGGCGTGGCTGGTGACGCCGCAGTCCACGGTGAGCAGCAGGTCCACGCCCTGGGCGGCCAGGGCCTCGATGCCCTCGCGGCTCAGGCCGTAGCCGTCCTGCACGCGGTGGGGCAGGAAATGGCGGGCGGCAAGGCCCCGCCGGGCCAGGAAATCCGTGACCAGGGCCGTTGCGGTCACGCCGTCCACGTCGTAGTCGCCCCACACGCACAGGGTGCGGCCCTCGGCCAGACCCTGGGCCAGCACGGCGGCGGCCTCGGTCAGCCCGGGCAGGGAGCCCGGGGGGCTCAGGTGGCGCAGGCCCGGGCTCAGATACACGTCCATCTCGGCCAGGGAGGTGAGCCCGCGCCGCCAGAGCAGGCTGGCGATGAGCGGGCTGACCTCCAGGCGCCGGGCCCAGTCGGACAGCTCGGCGGGCTCCGGGGGCGCGGGGCGGGGGGTCCAGTTCTGTTTCATGGCGGCGGGGGGAGGCTGGGGGCCCGGGCGGCGGCCGCAAGCGGGGCCGCCGGGCGGCCCGGGGCACCCGGGCTAGAAGTTCATGTCGTAGCTGGTGGAGGGATTCTTCTTGGCCTTCTTGCGCTGGGCGGGCTGGGGCAGGGTCGCCCCGCTGATCTGGTTGCCGTGCGTGTCCACCAGGCCCTTGTCCAGCAGGAACTTGCGGAACTGCTCGGCCTCGGCGAAGCCGGGGTTCAGCTCCAGGGCCCGGGTCAGGCTCTTGAAGGCCTGGGCGAAGAGTTCCTTCTCGTAGTAGGCGCGGGCCACGTTGTAGTGCAGGTGCTCGTCGCGGTCCGAAAGCTCCATGGCCCGCTCGTAGTATTCCACGGACTGTTCGTACATCTTGTTCTTGCGCAGGTTGATGCCGAACTCGTTGAACAGGTGCTTGTGTTCGGGCTCGAAGGCCGCGTCGAGCTTCACCAGCCGCTCGAAGATGTCGTTGGCCCGCGTGTCGTCGCCGCGGTCGAGGTAGGTCAGGCCCAGGCCGAAGTTGGCGCGGATGTTCTCCTCGTCGATGGTCAGGGCGGTGCTGAACTCCATCTCGGCGCTGAAGGTTTCGCCCTTTTCGCGGTGCTTTTCGCCCTTGGCCACGGTGTCCGACAGCTCCTTCATCTTGGGGTAGACGGTGGAGATGTAGAACTCGGGCTCGGGGGAGAACTTTTCCAGGAAGTCTTCGGTGGGCACGCGGCGCTTGGGGCCGGAGGGCACGTAGTTCATGTTCAGGGGCTGGATCTCGACGTTGCCGTCGTCCAGCTGCTTGACGAACCAGAAGGACTTCTTGACCGTCTTGCGCGAGGTGGTGCCGGTGCCCACGCGCTGCACGATCTGGGTCGAGAACACGCCGGAGATCTTCTCCTTGTGCTCGGCGCCCTCGGCGCGCCGGGGCGCGGGCCCGCCCACGGGTGCGGCGGGGCCGTCGGGTGCGGCGGGGCCCACGGCAGCGGCGGGGCCCACGGGAGGCGGCGTGTCCTTGGTCGTTTCGTCCGTCATGGGCCTACCTTACGCCGGATTGACGCATTTGTTCAAGAAAAGAAAGGGCGGCGGCTTGCGGGTCCGCAGCCTGGGTCACGGGGCGCCCGGCCACCAGGAAATCCGCCCCGGCGGCCACGGCCATGGCCGGGGTCATCACCCGGCGCTGGTCGTCGTCGGCCCCGGCGGGGCGGATGCCGGGGGTCAGGCAGAGGAAGCCCGGTCCGCAGGCGGCCTTCACCGCCCGGGCCTCGTGCCCCGAGCAGACCACCCCGTGCAGCCCGGCCTCGCGCGTGGCCCGGGCCAGGTCGAGCACCAGGTCGGCCACCGTGCGCCCCGGCCCCAGGGGCAGGTCGCGCTCGTCCATGCTGGTCAGCACCGTCACGGCCAGCAGCAGCGGCGCGGCCCCGGGGGCGGAGGCCTCGTCCAGGCCCTGGCGCGCGGCATGCATCATGCGCGCCCCGCCGCTGGCGTGGACGTTGAGCATGTCCGCCCCGGCGCCCACGGCGCTACGCACCGCCCCGCGCACGGTGTTGGGGATGTCCAGGAATTTCAGGTCCAGAAAGACCTTGAAGCCCAGGCCCTTGAGGGCCGCGACCACGTCCGGGCCCTGGGCGGTGTACAGCTCCAGGCCGACCTTGACCCAGGTCACGGTGCCCGCCAGACGGGCGGCCATGGCCAGGGCGCTGGCCTTGTCGGGCAGGTCCAGGGCGACGACGAGCTCGGCCATGGCGCGCCTCATGCCGCCGGGCCGTGGACCACGGCGTCCAGCAGCCCGGGGTTCAGGGCCGGGCGCAGGCCCTCGGCCACGTATACGGCGCGCAGCCGGTCGTAGGCCGCGTCCAGGTCATCGTTGACGATCCAGTAGTCGAAGCCCGGCGCGCAGGCCAGCTCACCCGGGGCGTTGGCCAGGCGCTTCTGGATCACGGCCTGGTCGTCGCTGGCGCGGCCCAGCAGGCGGGCGCGCAGGGCCGCCAGGGACGGGGGCAGCAGGAACACGTGGCAGCCGCCCATGCTGGCCCGCAGCTGGGCCGCGCCCTGCACGTCGATGTCGAAGAGCACGTCGCGCCCGGCGGCGAGCATGTCGGCCAGGGCCTGGCGCGGGGTGCCGTAGCAGTTGCCGTGGACCTCGGCCCACTCGGCGAAGAACCCGGCCTCGCGGCGGCGCAGGAACTCGGCCTGGTCCAGGAAATGGTAGTCGCGCCCGTCCACCTCGCCCGGGCGCGGGGCGCGGGTGGTGCAGGAGACGGAGTAGCCCAGGCGCGGGAACTCGGCGCGCAGCCGCGCGGTCAGCGTGCTTTTGCCCGTGCCCGAAGGCGCGCAGATGACCAGCATCAGCCCCAGGCGGCTACTCATCGTCGCCCTCCTGGCTGAAGCGCTGGCCGATGGTCTCGGCCTGGATGGCCGAGAGCACCACGTGGTTGGAGTCCGAGACGATGATCGAGCGCGTCTTGCGGCCCTGGGTGGCGTCGATGAGCCGCCCGGCCTGGCGGGCATCCTCGCGCAGGCGGCGCATGGGCGAGGACGAGGGGTTGACGATGGCGATGACGCGGTTGGAGACCACGAAGTTGCCGAAGCCGATGTTGAGCAGTCCTGAGCTTTTCATGTCCGTTCCTTGCGGCTTGGCGCGCGGGGCGCGCTATTCGATGTTCTGCACCTGCTCGCGGCACTTTTCCAGTTCGGCCTTGAAGTCCACCACGATGCGGCTGACGGCGGTGTCCTGGGCCTTGTTGCCGCAGGTGTTGATCTCGCGGAAGCACTCCTGGAGCACGAAATCCAGGCGCTTGCCCGCGTCGGCGCCGTCGTCGAGCACCGCGGCCAGGGTTTCCAGGTGCGCGCCCAGGCGCGTCAGCTCCTCGGATACGTCGAGCTTGTCCGAGAGCACGGCGATTTCCTGGAGCAGGCGGTCCTGGTCCAGGTCGATGCGGTAGCGGTCGAGCATCTGCTGGATGCGGCCCTCCAGGGCCTCGAAGCGCTCCAGCTTGACCTGCGGGGTGCGCTCGCGCAGCTGGACCAGCCATTCGCCCAGGCGGATCAGGCGGTGGGCCAAGTCCTTGCGCAGGGCGGCGCCCTCGGCCAGGCGCGACTGGTCCCAGTCGTCCAGGGCGGCGCGCAGGCCGCGCTCCAGGCCCTCGGTCAGCTCGCGGGCGGGCTCGCCGCTGGTGTCGTCCCAGAGAAAGCCCAGGCCCAGCAGGCGCGAGAAGTCGGGCTTGAAGGAGTATTCCATGCGCGTGGCCAGGCGCTCCACCTGCGCGAACATGGCCTCGGCCAGGGGCACGTTGAGCTGCATGCCCAGAAGCTCGGGCCGCGAGATTTGCAGGTTCAGGCCGATGTTGACCCGCCCGCGCGTGGCCACCTCGCGCACCACGCGCTCCAGGCGCGTTTCCAGGGAGCGCACGTTGGCGGGCAGGCGCCATTTAATGTCCAGGTGGCGGCCGTTGACGCTCCTGATCTCCCAGTCCTGGGCCCAGTCCTTGTCTTGCAGGAGGAAGCGGCCAAATCCGGTCATGCTTTTCAACATGGTGGTTCCTGTGGGGTTTCCGCCGTGGGGCGGGTGGTGTGCGTGTCGTTCTCGCCCGGGCCGGGCCGGGGGTCAGGCCTGGTCCACGTCCAGCTCCGCGCCGCGTGCGGCCACGGGCCGGGCGCGGACCAGGTCGCGCGGGGCGGCCCCGGGGGCCGGGCCGGTCAGGCGGCAGGGCGTGAAATGCTCGCTCACGCCGCGTCGCGGGTCGCCGTATTCCAGGACCACGTCCACCCCGGGCAGGGCCGCCGCACGGCGGGCGAAGGCTTCGCTGGCGGCGCAGGCCACGGCGCGCAGGGCCGTTGCCCGTGCGGTCTTCTCCGGGCCGGGCAGCTGCCTGGGCAGGCGGGCCGCCGCCGTGCCTGGCCTGGGAGAATACGGGAAAACGTGCGCGTAGGAAAGGGGGAGTTTCGCGCAGCCCGCCAGCGTCTGGCGGAACTCGTCTTCGGTTTCGCCGGGAAATCCGGTCAGGATGTCCGCTCCCAGGCCGAAAACGGGCCAGATGGACCCCAGGCCCGCCACGGCGTCGGCCACGCCCTCGGGGCCGTAGTGGCCCCGGCCCATGCGCCGCAGCACCGCCGGGGCCAGGCTTTGCAGCGACAGGTGCAGATGCGGGCAGACCAGCCGCGCGGCGCCCAGCACGTCCAGGGCCCTGGGGCCGAGCTGGGCGGGGTCCAGCGAACTCAGGCGCAGCCGCGCGCGCCCGGCCCAGCGCGGGGCCAGGGCGGCGTCCACCGCCGCCAGCAGGTCCCAGAAGTCGCGGCCCTGGCCCAGGCCGTACTGGCGCAGGTTGACCCCCGAGAGCACGGCCTCGCGCCAGCCCGCCGCGAACAGGGCGTCCACCTCGGCGATCACCGCCCCGGGCTCGCGGCTCACCGGCCCGCCGCGCGTCAGCGGCACGATGCAGTAGGCACAGCCCTGGGAGCAGCCGTCCTGGACCATCACTGCGGCCCGGGCCCGGGCCGAGCCGCGCACGGCGAAGGGCGGGAAGGCCCGGGGGGCGGCGGGGGCGGCAAGAAGGCCGGGAGCGGCGTCACCCGGCGCCGGGGCGGCAGGGGCAGCGGCGGGAGCTGCCCCGGCGGGGTCCGGCGGGCGGGCGCCGGGCGGAGCCGGGGCGGGGACGGGGGTGCCGAATGCGCCGGGGGCGGTTGCGGCGGCTCGGGTGGTCGCGGGGAGGGAGGTGCCAGGGCTTGGGGCAGTCAGGGCGGGCGCTCCCGGGGGTCCGGGCGGGCCAGCCAGCAGTTCGGCCTTGCGCGCCTGGGGCACCACGGCCAGCCCCGGGAAGGCCCGGGCCAGCTCGGCGCCGTGGGCCTGGGCCGCGCAGCCCGTGAGCACCAGCCGGGCCCCGGGGCTCTGGCGCGCGAGCCTGCGCAGGGCCGCGCGCAGCCCGGCCACGGCCTTGGCCGTCACCGCGCAGGAGTTGACCAGGATGACTCCGGCCCGGCCCGGGTCGCCGGTTTCGGTGAGCCCCAGGGCGGCCCAGGCTTCGCGCAGGGCCTGGGTTTCGTACTGGTTGATGCGGCAGCCCAGGGTCAGGCAGTGGAAGCGCTCGGCGGGCATGGTCAGGCGATGATCCCGCCCGCGAGCACGGCGCCGTCCGGCGCGTAGACCACGGCCACCTGCCCGGGCGCGGGCAGGGACTGGGGCTCCAGGAAGGTCAGGGCCAGGCCGCCCGCGTGGTGCTCTACGGCCACGGGCTTGGCCTGCTGGCGGTAGCGCGTCTGGGCCGTGAGGGCCGCAGGCCACTCCCCGGGCGGCACCAGGACGTTGGCCCCGCGCGTGGTGCAGCCCCGGGCCTCCAGCAGCGGGCGCGGGCCCACCAGCAGGGTGTTGGCGGCCATGTCCTTGCCGATGACGTAGAGCGGCTCGCTGTGGGCCACGCCGATGCCGCGCCGCTGGCCCAGGGTGTAGCGCCACAGGCCCTGGTGGCGCCCGGCGCGGGCGCCGCCGGGCAGCTCGATGGGCCCCGGGCCGGGCAGGGCCACTCCGGCCCGCGCGGCGGCCCCGGGCAGAAAGGCGCAGTGGTCGTCGCCGGGGATGAAGCAGATGTCCTGGCTTTCTTCCGAATGGGCCGGGGCCAGCCCGCGCGCGGCCAGTTCGGCGCGCACGCGCGCCTTGGTCCAGGCGCCCAGGGGCAGCACGGCCCGGGCCAGGCGCTCCCGGGGCACCAGGGCCAGGAAGTAGCTCTGGTCCTTGGCGGGGTCGGCCCCGCGCAGCAGGCGCACGGCCTCGCCTGCGCCGTCCAGGCGCGCGTAGTGCCCCGTGGCCAGCCGGTCGGCCCCGAGGCCCTGCGCGGCGTCCAGCAGCAGGCCGAATTTCATGGCCGGGTTGCAGCGGGCGCAGGGGTTGGGGGTCAGCCCCGCCGCGTGGTCGCGCACGAAGGGCTCCACCACCAGGCGCCGGAAGGCGTCGGTGAGGTCCACCTCGTGCAGGGGCACGCCCAGGGCACGGCAGGTGGCGCCCAGAGCGCGCACGGCCTCGCGCCGCGCCGGGTCCGGCGGCAGGAAGTGGCCATGCACGGCCACGACCCGCTCCCCGGCCTCGCGCAGCAGGGCCAGGGCGAAGGTGCTGTCCGTGCCGCCGCTGACGGCCACGGCGATGGTCATGGGCGGGCGCCCTCCGGCGCTGGGGTCATGTCCGAAAAAGCGTTTGGCCTGGCGAGGGGGCGCAACAGGGGCCTAGAGCCCCGGGGCGGGCAGGGGGCCCAGGGCGCGTTCCAGCACACCCGCCACGGCCAGGAGCTCGGCCTCGCCGAAGGCCGGGCCCAGCAGTTGCAGGCCCACGGGCAGGCCGCTTTGCGCGCCCAGGCCCACGGGCAGGCTCAGGCCCGGCAGCCCCGCGAGGTTCAGGCTGATGGTGAAGATGTCCATCAGGTACATCTGCACGGGGTCGGCGTCCATGGCGCCCAGGGGCCAGGCCGTGACCGGCGACACCGGGCCGCAGAGCACGTCGCAGTGCTCCAGGGCCGCGGCGAAGTCCTGGCGGATCAGGCGCCGGACCTGGGCGGCCTTGCGGTAGTAGGCGTCGTAGTAGCCCGCCGAGAGCACATAGGTGCCGACCATGATCCGCCGCTGGACCTCCTGGCCGAAGCCCCGGCTGCGCGAGCGCACGTACATGTCCAAGAGCTCGCGGGCGTCCGCGTCGCGCAGGCCGTAGCGCACGCCGTCGAAGCGCGCGAGGTTGGAGCTGGCCTCGGCCATGGCGATGATATAGTAGGCCGCCACGGCGTAGGGCGTGTGCGGCAGGTCCACGGGCACCAGGGTCGCGCCCTGGGCCGTGGCGGCGTCCAGGGCGGCGCGGCAGGCGGCCTCCACCTCGGGGGCCAGCCCCTGGCCCCAATACTCGCGGGGCACGCCGATGCGCAGCCCGGCGAGGTCCGTGCGCGCGGCCATGGCCGCCAGGGCGTCGGGCACGGGGGTGTCCACGCTGGTGGAATCCTGGGCGTCGAACCCGGCGATGGCCTGGTAGAGCAGGGCCGCGTCCGGCACCGTGCGGGCCATGGGCCCGACCTGGTCCAGGCTTGAGCCGTAGGCCACGCAACCCCAGCGCGACACGCGGCCATAGCTGGGCTTGAGGCCCACGCAGCCGCAGAACGACGCGGGCTGGCGGATGGAGCCGCCGGTATCCGTGCCCAGGGCGCCGAAGCACTCCCCGGCGGCCACCGCAGCCGCCGAGCCGCCGCTGGACCCGCCGGGCACCCGCGCGGGGTCCCAGGGGTTGGTGGTCGGGCCGAAGGCCGACTTCTCGGTGCTCGACCCCATGGCGAACTCGTCCATGTTGGTCTTGCCGACGATGACCGCCCCGGCCTCGCGCAGCCTGCGGACCACGAAGGCGTCGTAGCAGGGCGTGAAATGCTCCAGGATGCGCGACCCGCAGGTGGTGGGCGCGCCCTTGACGGCGATGACGTCCTTCACGGCCACGGGCACGCCCCACAGGGGCCGCGCTGGGTCCGGGCCCTGGGCGTCCAGGGCCCGGGCCTCGGCCAGGGCCTGCTGCCCGGTGACGGTGACAAAGGCGTGAACCGTGGGCTCCACGGCGGCGATGCGCTCCAGGGTGGCGGCGGTGGCGGCCTCGGCGCTGACGCGCCCGGCGGCCAGGGCCTCGCGCAGCCCGGTCAGGGTCATGGTGTGCAACTCGGACATGGGCGGCTCCCCGGGCTAGACGATCTTGGGGACGACGAAATGGGCGCCGTCGGTTTCCGGGGCCGAGGCCAGAATCTCCTCGCGGGAGTAGCGGCTCTCGGCCTTGTCCTCGCGCAGGCGGGTGGGGCCGTCCACCGGGGAGTAGAGCGGCTCCACGCCCGTGGTGTCCACCTGGCCGAGCAGGGCCATGTAGTCGAGGATGTCGTTGAACTGCGCGGCGAAGGCGTCCAGGCGGTCCTGGTCGATGCCCAGGCGCGCCAGGGCGGCGATGCGCGCGACCTCTTGGGGGCTGACTTTCATGCGTGTCTCCTTGGGTGCGGGCCGGGCCGGGCTGCGGCTCACTGCGCCCGCTGCCGCTCCAGCAGCTCGTGCAGGCGCTGGTTCACTTCCTGGTTCTCGGGGTCGGCCTGCTGCATGCGGCGCAGGGTCTCGATCTCGTTTCGCTGGCGGATGGAGCTGGCGCGCTCGTCGTGGCGCGCGCGGGTGCGCTCGAGCTGCGTGGCCAGCCGCGCGAGGTCCACGGGCAGGAAGCCGCCCTGGACGGGCTGGAACAGGAACAGCTCCTGGCTGCCCTGGCCTGCGGCGTCCCAGCGCATGGGCGCCATGCTCCACTGCACCTCGCGGGCCCCGGCCAGGGCGTCGTTGACCACGCCCGGGGTCCAGCCAGCGGGCAGGGGCGCGATGGCCTGGGCCAGGTGGATGAAGTCGTAGCCCAGGGCGACCCACAGGTCGGGGGCGCCCAGGCCGTCGGCGCGCAGGGCCTCGTGCAGGGCACGGGCTCCAGGGGCCGGGTTCTCGGCCCACCATGCGCCGGGGAACACCGCCAGCCGGAAGTAGTTCATCTCCACGGCGGGGTCCTGCTCCAGGCCCTGGGCCCACAGGGCCGGGCCCAGCAGCAGCAGGCGGTCTTCGTCGTAGAAGAAGAATTGCGGGGCCAGCACCTTGGCCTGGGACCAGCCGTCGGGCAGGAACACGGCCTGGAACCCCGGGCGCGGCGGCACGCGGCGGTCCTTGGCGGCGCGCGGGTCGGTGCCCAGCAGGGCGGCCACGGCGGCGCCCCAGCGGGTGGGGTCGTCGCCCGGGTAGGTGCCCGTGGTCTTGATTTCGGCCTGATGGGCCGCCGCCTGCTGGGCGAAGGCCTGGGCGTAGCGCTGGCCGAAGGCCGCGTCGGGCGCCAGCACCGCGTGGCTGCGGATGCCCAGCTTCCCGGCGGACAGGTCCAGCAGCGCGCGCGTCTGGTCCTCCACGCTGCTGAAGAAGCGCCAGGCGTCCTTGCCTTCCTGGGGGCCCTCCAGGCGCGGCAGGAAGGCGAACACCGGGCGGCGGGCCAGCAGCGCGCGGCCCTGCATCTCGTGCAGGCGCTCCAGTTGCAGCGGCCCGCCCATGAGCGTGCAATCCGCAGGCAGGGCGGCGATCTCGTCCAGCCAGCCCGGGGTGTCGGTGTTCACGACGTGCACGACCATCTGCCCGCCCTGGGAGACGATGCCCCACTGGGCGGCGCCCGCGCCGCGCAGCACCTTCCAGCCGATTTCCCCGAAGGGGCCCGACAGGGGCAGGGCCAGGGCCACGCCGCCCGAGGGCACGCCGAAGCGCGAGCGCAGCGGGGTCAGCACGCCGCCCACCAGGGTCCGGTCGGCCACCTCGCCCTGGCGCGAGATGCCCGACAGGATGCGCCAGGCCGACGGCCAGTTCTTTTCCTGCAGGCCCAGGCGGCGGGCCTGCTCCAGGCGCACGATGGTGTAGGGGAAATTCCATTGCGACTGGGGCGGGGTCAGGCGCACCAGATCGGCCAGGATGGCGTCGTCCAGGTCCTGGAGTTCGGCCAGCAGCCCGGCTTCGAGCTGCCCGCGCGGCAGGGGCGAGGGCTCGGGGGAGTCGGCGTACAGGCGCTCCAGGGTGCGCATGGCCTCCTCGTAGCGCCGCTCGGTCCACTGGTCGCGGGCCACGGACAGTCCGGCGCGCAGGCGCAGGTCCCACGGGCGGGCGGAGTCGCGCAGCAGGCTGTCGAGGTGGGCCCGGGCCTGCTCGGGCTTGCCCGAGCGCACCAGGACCTCGACCAGGGCGCGGTTGTAGTCCCAGCCGTCGCGGGCGTCGGGGCGCAGGCGCGCGATGTTGTCCAGGGCCTTGCGGGCCAGGTCCAGGTGGCCCAGGGCCGCAGCGCTGTCGGCCAGGCGCTGCCAGGCCTCGGCCTCCTGGTCGGGGTCCAGCCCGCCGCGGTTGAGCAGGCGGCGGTGCAGGTCTTCGCTGGTGGCGTGGTCGCCGTCCTGGTGGGCCTGGAGGGCGCGCGATTCCAGGTCGCGCACGGGCATGCCCGCCTGGGCGTCGGGGGTGCGGGCCACGGGCGGCTTGGGGCCGCAGCCCGCCAGCAGGGTCAGGGCCAGCAGCAGGGCGCACAGGGCGGCGGGAAGCAGGAGGCGCAGGGGCCGGAGGGTCGGGTCGGGTGTCATGGCTTCGCAAAACGTCGGGCGGCAGGTGGCCGCCCGGTTGAGGATGGAAAAATGGCCTGCCCGCCGTATGGGCGGACAGGCCAAGCTATCCATGTTCCGGGCCAAAGGCAAGCCCGCGAGGGCCCGCCGGGCCGGGCTCAGACTTCCTTGTAGTCGGCGTCCACCACGTCGTCGTCCTGCTTGCGCCCGGCCTGGGGGCCCGCGTCGCCGGGCTGGTCGGCCCCGGGCTGCTGGCTCTGCTGCTGGTAGAGCTTCTCGGCCAGCTTGTGCGAGGCCTGGGCCAGCTCGGCTGTGGCCTTTTCGATGGCCTGGGCGTCGCCGCTGTCCATGAGGCCCTTGAGGGCTTCGACCTTGGCCTCGATGTCGGCCTTGGTGGCCGCGTCGAGCTTGTCGCCCAGGTCGCGGATGGACTTCTCGGAGGTGTAGATCAGCGTGTCGGCCTGGTTGCGGACCTCGATGAGCTTCTGCTTCTGCTTGTCCTCGTCGGCGTGGGCCTCGGCCTCCTTGACCAGGCGCTGGATGTCGGCGTCGGTCAGGCCCGAGGAGGCGGTGATGCGGATGGACTGCTCCTTGCCGGTGCCCATGTCCTTGGCCGAGACGTTGACGATGCCGTTGGCGTCGATGTCGAAGCTGACCTCGACCTGCGGCAGGCCGCGCGGCGCCGGGGGGATGCCCGTCAGCTCGAAGCGGCCCAGGGTCATGTTGTCGCCGGCCATGGGGCGCTCGCCCTGGAGCACGTGGATGGACACGCTGGGCTGGTTGTCCGCCGCAGTGGTGAACACCTGGCTCTTCTTGGTGGGGATGGTGGTGTTGCGCTCGATGAGCTTGGTGAACACGCCGCCCAGGGTTTCGATGCCCAGGGAGAGCGGGGTCACGTCGAGCAGCAGCACGTCCTTCACGTCGCCAGCCAGGATGCCGCCCTGGATGGAGGCGCCCATGGCCACCACCTCGTCGGGGTTCACCGAGCGGTTGGGCTCCTTGCCGAAGAGCTGGGCCACCTTCTGCTGCACCAGGGGCATGCGCGTCATGCCGCCCACGAGCACGACCTCGTCGATGTCGGCGGGCGAGAGCCCGGCGTCGGCCAGGGCCTTCTTGCAGGGGCCCACGGTGCGCTCCACCAGGTCTTCCACCAGCTTTTCCAGCTTGCCGCGCGAGATCTTGACCAGCATGTGCTTGGGGCCGGTCTGGTCGGCGGTGATGAAGGGCAGGTTGACCTCGGTCTCCTGCGCGGTGGACAGCTCCTTCTTGGCCTTCTCGGCGGCCTCCTTGAGGCGCTGCAGGGCCATGCGGTCGGCGGACAGGTCGATGCCGTTCTCGCGCTTGAACTCGCCCACGAGGTAGTCGATGACGCGGTGGTCGAAGTCCTCGCCGCCCAGGAAGGTGTCGCCGTTGGTGGCGCGGACCTCGACGACGTTGTCGCCCACCTCGAGGATGGAGATGTCGAAAGTGCCGCCGCCCAGGTCGAACACGGCGATCTTCTCGTTGGCCTTCTTGTCGAAGCCGTAGGCCAGCGAGGCCGCCGTGGGCTCGTTGATGATGCGCTTGACGTCCAGGCCCGCGATGCGGCCCGCGTCCTTGGTGGCCTGGCGCTGGGAGTCGTTGAAGTAGGCCGGGACGGTGATGACCGCCTCGGTGACCTTCTCGCCCAGGTAGGCTTCGGCGTCGGCCTTGAGCTTTTGCAGGATCATGGCCGAAATTTCGGCGGGGCTGTAGGTCTTGCCCGCGATCTCCACGTAGGTGTCGCCGTTGGAGTGCTTGACCAGCTTGTAGGGGCACGAGCCCTTCCACTTGGCGATCTCGGGCTCGTCGAAGGCCCGGCCCATGAGCCGCTTGATGGCGAAGACGGTCTTTTCCGGGTTGGTCACGGCCTGGCGTTTGGCCAGGTCGCCCACCAGGCGTTCCTTGTCCGTGAAGGCCACGATGGACGGCGTGGTGCGCCCGCCCTCGGGGTTGGTGATGCACTTCGGGTCCTTGCCTTCCATGATGTAGACGCAGGAGTTGGTGGTCCCGAGGTCGATGCCGATGATCTTGCCCATGCGTGCTCCTCCTGATGCGAAATATCGTAGGGGGTCAATCGAAAGCGCGGCCTGCGCCGCGCCGCTGTTTGCTGGGAATGGATGTAAGGCCGTGATTGCGGTTGTAAAGAGGCGGGTGCAACTTTTTTCACCTGGGCCGGGCGGGTCGGCGCGGGGCGAAAAAAAGCCGGGCGCGCGCGGCACCCGGCTTTTGGGGCCCAAGGGGCCGTGCGGGCTATTGCCCGGCGTTGACCATGACCTTGGCCGGGCGCAGCAGGCGGCCGCTGAGCTTGTAGCCGCGCTGGAGCACGCGGGTCACGGTGTTGGGGGCCAGGTCGTCGCGCTGGTCCTGACCCACGGCCTCGTGCAGCTCGGGGGTGAACTCGGCCCCGGCCTCGCCCACGGGCACGAGCCCGTTGGCCGCCAGGGCGTCCAGCAGGGCCTTGCGGGTCATGTCCACGCCCAGTACGAAGTTTCTGGCCGCCTCGTCCTTTGGGGCGTGCTCCAGGGCCAGGTCCAGGTTGTCCAGGGCGGGCAGCAGGTCGGCCAGGACCTTCTCGGAGGCGTACTTGCGGTGCTCCTCCTTTTCGCGCTCCAGGCGCTTGCGGGTGTTGTCCAGCTCGGCCAGGGCGCGCAGGCGGTCGTCCTCGGCCTGGGCGGCCACGGGGCAGGCCGGGCAGAGGCGGTCGCGGCACAGGGCCTGCAATTCGTCGGCGGTGAGTTCGAGCTCCACGGCGGCGGAGGCGCCGTCCGCAGCCTCGGGGGCGGCGGGGGCCCCGTCCAGGAGGGGGTCCTGCGTGCTGTCCTTGGTCATGGTCGGGGGATCCTTTGTTCAGTAGCGGGTTTCCAGCAGTTCGGTGAGCATGCGCGCGGTGAAGTCCACCACGGGCACGACCTTGGCGTAGTCCATGCGCAGGGGGCCGATGACCCCGATGACGCCCCGGGCCGCGCCCGCGCCGCCGTAGGGTGCGGACACCAGCCCGTAGTCGCCCGCGCCGGGGCCGGGCTCGGCGGCGGCGAACCTGATGCGCGCGCCCCCGGCCTCCATGGTGCGTTCCAGCAGTTCCAGCAGGCGCTTCTTGTCATCGAGCATGCGCAGCAACTCGCGCAGGGCCTGGGCATCGGAAAATTCGGGCTGGCCCAGCAGGTGCAGGGCGCCGTCGCAGAACAGGTCGCGCTCGCCCAGGGGCGCCACGGCGTCGCGGGCCAGGGTCAGGGCGCGGGTGTACAGCCGCGAGAGCCGCCTGCGGGCCCCGCCCAGTTCGGCCAGGATGCGCGCCCGGGCCTGGGAGAGGGTCTGCCCCGCGTAGTGGTGGTTCAGGTAGTTGCCGTAGGCCGTGAGATCGTCGCGGGTGATGGCCTCGTCCACGTCCACCAGCCGGTTCTGGATCACGCCGCCTTCCAGCACCAGCACGGCCATGGCCGTGCGCGGGCGCACCAGCACGAAGTCGATGCTTTTCCAGCGCACGTCGTTGCCTTCCGGCGCCAGGACCATGCCCATCTGCCGCGCGTGGGCCGAGAGCAGCCGCGAACAGTGGCGCAGCACGGCGGACAGCTCCGCGCCCGCGCTGCCCAGGCCGTCGCGGATGTCGCGCTGCTCGCTGTCGGCCAGCGCGGCCCGGGCCGGGGCGTTGCGGAAATAGTGGGCGAAGGCCTTGGGCGTGGGCACGCGCCCGGCGGAGGTGTGCGGCTGCTCCAGGTAGCCCGCCTCGGCCAGCTCGGCCATGGTGTTGCGCATGCTCGCCGACGACAGGCACAGGCCGCTGGCCTTGGCCACGGCGCGCGAGCCCACAGGCCGGGCCGTGCCGATGTAGGCCTCGACGATGGTCGTCAGGACCGTGTGCTGTCTGGGCGTGAGCTGCATGTCGGGCCCCTCCTTGCTGTGCGGGGCTTTGCCTTTGCGGGTGCGGGTTCCGGCACTGTGACTAATCACGGTCCCGGGGGGTGTCAACCGGACGGGGCGGGTGGAGCGGGCGGCGCGGGTGGGCGCGGGCGCGCTCAGGCCTCGGGGGCCACCTCGCGCAGCACGTAGTCGCGCACGGCCTGGACCCAGGGCCGGGGGGTCAGGCCCGTGGCCCGGGTGAAGCGCGCCGTGGACAGGGCCGAGTAGGCCGGGCGCTTGGCGCGCTGCGGATACTCCGCCGAGGTCACGGGCGCCACCGCGCAGGGCACCCCGGCCATGCGCAGGGCCTCGGAGGCCAGCTCGCACCAGCTGGCCTCGCCGGAGTTGACCACATGGAACAGCCCCTGGGCGCCCTTGTCCACCAGGGCCAGGGTGTAGCGGGCCAGGTCGGGGGTGAAGGTCGGCGAGCCCACCTGGTCGTGGACCACGCTTACGCAGTTGTTGCGGCGGCACAGGTCGAGCATGGTGCGCACGAAGTTCTTCTTGCCCGGGCCGAAGAGCCAGGCCGTGCGCACGATGAGCAGCCCGGGCGGGTCCAGGGCCAGCAGGGCGCGTTCGCCTTCGAGCTTGGTGCGCCCGTAGACGCTCTCCGGGGCGGGCGGGTCGTCCTCGTCGCGCGGGGTGTCGGCCTTGCCGCCGAAGACGAAGTCGGTGCTGAAGTGCACGAGCCCGGCCCCGGCCCTGGCGCAGGCGCGGCCCACGATCTCGGGCAGCACGGCGTTGAGGCGCCGGGCCTCGTCGGGTTCGTCCTCGGCCTTGTCCACCTGGGTGTGGGCCCAGGTGTTGAAGACCGTGCGCGCCCCGCAGTCCCTGACCAGCCCGGCCAGGCGCAGCAGGTCGAAGTCTCCGGCCTCGGGGCGCGCGGTGGCCTCGGCGCGCCAGCCCGCGGCCTCCAGGGCCGCGCACAGGGCCATGCCCAGAAGTCCCGTCCGCCCGCCCAGCACCAGGGCTGCGGGCCGTGTGTCCGCGTCGTTTGCGTTCATGAGCGGTCCTTGTACCAGGAGTCCATGAAGCGGCGGTATTCGCCGCTGTGGATGGCCGCCACCCAGGGCTGGTTGTCGGCGTACCAGGCCAGGGTCTGTTCGATGCCGCGCGCGAAATCGTACTCGGGGGCGAAGCCCAGCTCGCGGGCGGCCAGGGAGTGGTCCATGGCGTAGCGGCGGTCGTGGCCGGGGCGGTCCTTGACGAAGGTGATCAGCGATTCGGGCTTGCCCAGGGCGGCCAGGATGGTGCGCACCACCGTGATGTTGGGCAGCTCGGCGCCGCCGCCGAAGTTGTAGACCGCGCCCGGGCGGCCCTTGAAGAGGGCCAGCTCCACGCCCCGGCAGTGGTCGGCGACGTGGATCCAGTCGCGCACGTTGGTGCCGTCGCCGTACAGGGGCAGGGGCTTGTCCTGGCGCGCCAGGGAGATCATCAGCGGGATGAGCTTCTCGGGGAACTGCCAGGGCCCGTAGTTGTTGGAGCAGCGGGTGATGACGGCGGGGTAGCCGTAGGTCTTCCAGTAGGCGCCGACGAGGAGGTCCGCTGCGGCCTTGGAGGCCGAGTAGGGGCTGCTGGGGTCCAGGGGCGTGGTCTCGGTGAAGGCCGGGTCGTCCGGGCCCAGCGAGCCGTAGACTTCGTCGGTGGAGACGTGGACATAGCGCGGCACCCCGGCCTGCATGGCGCAGTGCACGAGGTTCTGCGCGCCGCGCACGTTGGTGGCGATGAAGGGCTCGGGGTCGGCGATGGAGCGGTCAACATGGGACTCGGCGGCGAAGTTGACCACCGCGTCGATGCGGTACTGGGCGAGGATGGCGGCCATGGCCGCGGGGTCGGCGATGTCGGCGCGCACGAAGTGGTAGCGCCCGTCGCCGCGCGCCTCCAGGGGCGCGAGGTTGGCCCGGTTGCCCGCATAGGTCAGCTTGTCGCAGTTGACCACCGTGAGGTCGTCGTGCCTGCCGAGCATTGCATAGATGAAATTGGTGCCGATGAAGCCGCACCCGCCGGTGACGAGCAGCCGCATGAATGGTCTCCGATGCTTGATATTCCAAATGGTTGCAGCGTGTTTTCCCCCGCTGGCTCGGCCACAGTAGCCTAAAATCCCGTCAGGGCAAAGCCCGGGGGGCGCTGCGGGAAAATTTGCGGGGCGCGGAAAAAAATCCTTGCGTCCGGCCTGCGGGATTGCTAATAGCTTGCCTCCGCGCAGGGCACATCGGCGCCGGGCACCGCCCGGAAGTTCGACACCCGGGCGCGGGGTGCCGCAGGCACCAGACAGTGGGCGATTAACTCAGCGGTTAGAGTGCCATCTTCACACGGTGGAAGTCCCTGGTTCAAATCCTGGATCGCCCACCACCGAACGCACGAGAGGCAAGCCTGGCAAGGCTTGCCTCTCTTCTTTTGCGCGCGGGCCGGGCGCCGGGGCCGGGAACCTTCCGCAGCCGCCAGCCCCGTCCCCTCGCGGGGCGGAGCGCTGATCGGGGGCGCATGCCTGCTTGTTTTATCCACCTGTCGTTCTTTCGCGGGCGCGGGGCGCGCCGGGAAGCCGGGAGCGCCTTCGGGCGCAGCGTCCGCCTTTTCGCGGCCGGGCGTTGACCGGCGGCGGGAAATGCGCCAAGCATGGAGCGTGGTCCCTGCCCGGAAGGCGGCCCGTGCGGGGCTGTCGGCCCAGTCTGCGGGGGCTGGCGCGGCGCGCGGGAGGAGGCATGCTCGTGCGGCGGGTGGAACTGCTCCGCTGTCTGGCGGCGCCCGGCGGGACGCCGGGGCTGGTGCTCGTGCTGCGGCGCGTGGAGGCCGACGCGCAGGGCTGCCGCGTGGCCCTGGCGCCCTTCGTCGTCGCGGCCCGGGAGGCCGGGGCGCCGCAGGCCCTTGGCCCGTCTGGCTGCCTGGCTCTGGCCACCGCATCCGCCTGCGCCGGACCCGGGGTCCGGGCGGATGGCGGGGTGGGGCCCTGGGCCCTGGTCCGGCTGCGGCCCTTCTGCCTGGAGGTGCGCCGGGGCAAGGCCCGCTTCGACCGCGACATCCGCCTGCCCCCGGCGCTGCGCGGGCTGGGCCTGGGCACCTACCTGCTGGCGACCCTGGTGCGCGTGGCCGTGGGCCTGGGCCACGCCGAGGCCCGGGTGCGCGCCCTGCACCTCGTGTCGCGCGACGCCTCGCCCCTGCGCGA
Source organism: Desulfocurvus vexinensis DSM 17965 (assembly GCF_000519125.1). Lineage (NCBI taxonomy): Bacteria > Pseudomonadati > Thermodesulfobacteriota > Desulfovibrionia > Desulfovibrionales > Desulfovibrionaceae > Desulfocurvus > Desulfocurvus vexinensis. The sequence continues at coordinate 136,643 of NZ_JAEX01000006.1, read as the reverse complement.
CGCCTTCTACCGCTCCATGCGCTTCACCCTGACCCTGTGGCCCGACGGCAGCGGCTGGGCCCGGGCCCGGCGCCTGGGCGACCTGCGCGCCGGGCACGACCCGGCCAGGGTCCGCGCCCTGGGGCCCGCCGCAGCCCTGGCGCTGCTGGCCGGGGCCGGGGGCCTGGCCGCGCCGCCCGGCCCGGGCTGACGGGGCTTGCCGCGCCCGCCCCGGGGCGGTACATGGTCCCGGCGCGGCCATGGGCCGCAAGGGAGCAGCGACGCATGGACATAGTGCTTTTCGAGCCCGAGATTCCGCCCAACACGGGCAACGTGGCGCGGCTGTGCGCCGCCGCCGGGGTGCGCCTGCACCTCGTGGAGCCCCTGGGCTTCCTGCTGGACGACAAGCATCTGCGCCGGGCCGGGCTGGACTACTGGCCGCACGTGGACCTGCGCGTGTGGCCCGGCTGGGCAGCCCTGGCGGAGCATGCGGCGGGGCGCAGGCTGGTGCTTTCCAGCGCCCGGCGCGGGGCGCGCTTCGACCGCTTCGCCTACCGCCCCGACGACCTGCTGGTGCTCGGCCCCGAGACGCGCGGCCTGCCCGAGGCCCTGTTCGCGGCCCATCCCGACCACGTGCGCATCCCCATTCGGGACGCGGTGCGCAGCCTGAACATGTCCACCGCCGCCGGGGTGCTGCTCTACACGGCCCTGGCCGCCACCGGGCAACTGCCCGACTGAGGCCGGGCCGGAGGCCGCCCTTTCACCGCTCCCGTGCGCTGGCCCTGCCCGGTGGCCCGCGCGCTGGCCCGCGCGGCGCGAAAAAAGAGCGGCGGCCCGCCAGGGCCGCCGCTCGCGGTGTCTTTCTGCCTGTCCGTCGCGGCTAGGAGGCCAGCTCCTTGAGGCGCGCGGCCAGACGGCTCAGTTCGTCGATGGCCTCGGCGGAGGCGCTCATGCCCTGGGCCGTCTCGCTGGAGATGCGGCTCATATCGTCCACGGCGCGGGTGATCTCCTCGCTGGAGGCCGACTGCTCCTCGGCTGCCGTGGCGATGGACTGCACCTGCCCGGCGGTGGAGTCCACGATGGTCTGGATCTCACGCAGGCGCTCGCCGGACTGGTTGGCCTTCTCGGTGGAATGGGCGATTTCGTCCACGGCCTGCTCGGTGGCCCCGATGGCCTCGCGGGCCCCGCCCTGGATGGCGCCCACGGCCTGCTCCACTTCCTTGGTGGCGGTCATGGTCTTCTCGGCCAGCTTGCGCACCTCGTCGGCCACAACGGCAAACCCGCGCCCGGCGTCGCCCGCCCGCGCGGCCTCGATGGCCGCGTTGAGCGCCAGCAGGTTCGTCTGGTCGGCGATGTCGTTGATGACACCGATGATCTGCCCGATGTTTTCGGCCTGGCGGCCCAGGGTGGCCATGTGCTGTTGCAGGGTCTTGATGCGCTCCTGGACCCCGGTGATGGAGGTCACGGCGTCGGCCACGACCTGCACGCCCAGGGTGGCGGTCTTGGTGGCCGCCGCGGCGTTGCCCGCCGCAGCCGAGGCGTTGCGGGCGACCTCGAGCACCGTGGAGTTCATCTCCTCCATGGCCGTGGCGGTTTCGGCGGCGCGGGCGCTCTGCACGTCGGCCCCGGAGCGGACCTGCTCGATCTGTGCGGCCACCTCGCCGAGCTTCTCGGCCAGGGTGATGCCCGCCGACTGGATGTTGGCGTTCACTTCGCCGATGTGCTCCAGGTTCTTTTGCAGCTCACGCTCCTTGATGACCATGTCGGTGATGTCCTTGGCCAGCTCCACGGCGCCGCCGCCCGCCAGGGGCACGCGCACCAGGCGCATGGAGCGCAGGGCCTGGCCCGCGCCGACCTCCACCACGCGCTGGGCGTCGGCAGTGGCCTCGCGCGCGGCGCGGAAGGAGCCCTCGGGCACGCCGAACACGGCGGAGCAGCGCTGCCCGGTGACCTGCTCGCGGCGCTTGCCCGCGATGCGCAGCGTGGCCTCGTTGGCGATGGTCATGCGCCCGGCGTCGTCCAGGGCGTAGATGGGGTCGGGCACGGCGTTGAGCATCTCCACGTAGCCCGCGTTCTCGCGCATGGACTCCTCGATGCGGTCCATGACCTGGTTGAACGTGGCGCAGAGCTGGCCGATTTCGTCCTGGGAGCGCACGTCGATGCGCGCCGAGAGGTCGCCGTCCGAGGCGCGGCGGGCGGCCTTCACCGCCGCCAGCACCGGGCGGATGGTCGCCAGGGTGAAGATCCAGGCCAGGACCAAGGCCACGGCCAGGGCTGCGCCGCCGCTGGCCAGCCCGTACTTCACCAGCTGGCGGTCGGTGCCGTGGCGCAGGTCCGTGCCCGCCAGGGTGACCATGAGCGACCAGTCCCAGGGCTCGAAGCGCTTGACGTAGCCGTACTTGTGCCCGCCCAGGTCGTATTCCACGAGCTGCTCGTGGGCGCCGAGCAGGGTCTCGCCGAAGGGGAAGTCCTTGAGATTCTTGCCCACGAGGTTCGTGTCCGGGTGGATCAGGATGTTGCCCTGGGCGTTGAAGACCACGCTGTGGCCCTTGCCCGCCACGTTGACGCTGGCCAGGAACTCGGCCAGCTGCGTGGTCAGGATCTTGCGCCCGACATAGGCCACGGCCACGATGGCCCCCGAGGCGTCGCGCAGGGGCTTGTAGGCGGTGATGTACCAGTCGTTGACCACGAAGGCCTTGCCCCGGTACGTCTCGCCGTTCATCACCATCTTGTACACCGGGCTGTCGGAGGGGATGTAGGTGCCCGTGGCGCGCCCGCCGTCGAGCTTGCGCACGTTGGTGGACACGCGCAGCAGCTTGCCGTCCAGCACCTGGAAGAGGGTGGCCGTGCCGCCCACGGTGGCCTGCACGTCGTCCACCACGGTGAAGTCGCCGGTGATGAGCTGGCCGCCGGCCATGAGGGTCGGGATGGTCGCGGTCTCGGTCTGCCCGCTGACCTGGTTGGTGATGGTCATGGTCACGGGCTGGGTGTGGTCCAGGGCCAGTTCGCCGAAGCGCGCCAGCTCCTTTTCCAGGGAAACCAGATCCGCGCTGACCTTCTCCTGGGTGATGTCGTTTTGCATCCGCAGGGTGTGCACGGCCTCGTCGGTGACCGTCTGCAGCGTGGCCTGCCCCAGGTCACGCAGCGTGCCGTCCAGGCCGATGTAGCCCACCGTGCCCATGGTCGCCACCGTGATGGTCACCATGACCAGGCAGCCGAGGATGATCTTCTTGCCGAAGGAAAGTCTGTTCATTGCGCAACCGCCGTGGAGATAAGGGTTCGTCGGGCCCCGGGGGCCCGGTGTGTTCCGCTTGGTCCCTGTTCCCTCGTGCCGTCCCGGGATATCCCTCCTGTAACGGTGTGCACGCACCCGTCATCCGGGTGCTTTGGAAGTGTAACGTAGCAGGGGTTGCGTGTCAGTGTAAAGGGAAAGCACCTATCCTCCGTTGCTTTCAGGGGAATTTTTCTGCCGGGCGTCCGGCGGCGGCCAGGGACGCGCAAGGCCCCGGAACTCCGGCCCCGGGCCCCGGCCGGGCTTGCGCCCGGCAGCCCGCCGCGCTACACGGGCCTTGCGGGCCGCCCGGCCCGCGCAACCCGTTCCGGAAGCGACCATGCCGCCTGTTCCCCTGTATCTGCCGCCCCTGGCCGTGGGGCTGGATCTGGCCCTGGGCGACCCCCAGGGCTGGCCGCACCCCGTGCGGGCCATCGGCGCGCTGGTGGCGCGCCTGGAGGGCCCGGCCCGCCGGGCCCCGGGGCCCGAGCGGCTGCGCGGCGCGCTGTGCGTGCTCGTTGCCGCCGGGGCGGCGGGGGCGGCGGCCTGGGCGGCCACGCGCCTGCCCTGGGTGGGCTGGCTGGCGGGGGTCTATCTGGCCTACGCGGGGCTGGCCCTGGGCGCGCTGCTGGCCGAGGGCCGCGCCGTGCTGGCCCTGCTGGAGGGCGGCGACCTGGAGGGCGCGCGCCGGGCCCTGGCCATGCTCGTCAGCCGCGACACGGCCCACCTGGACGAGGAGGGCGTGTGCCGCGCCCTGGCCGAAACCCTGGCCGAGAACCTGGGCGACGGGTTCGTGGCACCGTTCTTCTACCTCGTGCTTCTGGGGCTGCCCGGGCTGTGGGCCTACAAGGCCGTGAGCACCATGGATTCCATGTGGGGCTACCGCACCGAGCGCTGGCGCGGCCTGGGCTGGGCCTGCGCCCGACTGGACGACGTGCTGGCCTTCGTGCCCTCGCGGCTGGCGGCCCTGGGCGTGGCGGCGGTGTCGCCCCTGGCGGGGGGCGCGGCCGTGCCCCTGAGTCTGGTGCGCCGCGACGCCGCGTGCATGGCCAGCCCCAACGCGGGCTGGCCCATGGCCGCCGCCGCCTGGGCCCTAGGCGCGGGCATGGGCGGGCCCGCCGTGTATTTCGGCCAGCCCGTGGACAAGCCGCGCCTGGGCCCGCAGGGCGGCGCCTGGACTCCGGCCCTTGTGCGGCGGCTCATGGGCCTGCTGCGCGCCGCCGGGCTGGCCGTGGCCGGGGCGCTGTGGCTGTGGCTGGCGGCCTGGACCCTGGCCCGGCCCCTGGCCTGACGGGCCGCCCCGCAGCGTCAGGCGGCTGCCCCGGCGGAAAGGACGCGCGCCTGCGTGGGGACCGCCGGACCCGGGGCAGCCCCGCGAAGGTTGACACGCGCGCCCGGGGGCAATACATCGCAGAGGCCCCGGGGCGGACCGGGCGCCCGCCATTTCTCCCAACAACAGGACAACGGACATGCAGGAATTCGACGAGTACCCCGAGTTCGAGTATCTGGCCTCCATCGAGGGCTTCTTGGTGCCCATCGCGCACATCAAGGCCATCGGCTGGGTGGAGAAGACCTTCCCCATGCCCGACGAGCCCTACGAGGGCGACCAGTGGTATTTCCGCGTCCACCTGGACCAGCCCCTGGGCGACGCGGGCGACGGCGTGGCCCGCGACCTGGCCGCCTTCTACCCCAGCGAGGAGGAGGCCGAGACCGCGCGCATGCAGCTGGCCGGGCGGGTCAACGATTTCTACAAGAACCAGTTCGTGAACAGCATGTTCGGCGGCAAGCTGCACTAGCCGCGCCTGCGTTTTTTCCGCCCGGGCCCCGTGCCGCAAGGCGCGGGGCCCGGACGTTTGCGGGGCCCCCGGGGCCGCGCCGGGCGGGCGGGGCTGCGCCCCGACCCGGGCTGGCGGGGAGGAATACCGGCCCCGTGAACGGGCCCGCCCGTGGACGCTGCGCCCCCCGGCCCGGGCTGGCGGGCAAGAATACCCCTTTACATCCCGGGGAAAGTGCGTAGATAGGACGCACCTCGGCGTGACCGGACATGAGCCTTCCGCCGCCCGCCCCTGGCGCGCGGCCCCTGCGACCCGCCCCCGGCGGGCGCCCCTCTGCGTCCCGGAGATCCATTCTGACCCACGGCCCACGGGCCGCGCGGCCCTCGTCACGCAGGACCGCCCCTCTTCCCTTCAAGCATAGGATATTTTTGTGACCTTCGATTCCTTCGCCTTTGATGCGCGGATCGCCTCGGGCATTCGCGCCGCCGGGTACGCTGTGCCCACGCCCATCCAGACCCAGGCCATTCCCGTAGTGCTTTCCGGACGCGACGTCATGGGCCTGGCCCAGACCGGCACCGGCAAGACCGCCGCCTTCGCCCTGCCCATCCTCCAGCGCCTGCTGGACGCGGGCGCCCCCGTGCGCGGCCCGCTGCGCACCCTGGTGCTGGCGCCCACCCGCGAGCTGGCGCTGCAGATCCACGAAACTTTCGTCACCCTGGGCGCGCAGACCGGCATCCGCAGCGCCGCCGTGTTCGGCGGCGTGGGCCTGACGCCGCAGGTCAAGGCCCTGCGCCAGGCCACCGTGGCCGTGGCCTGCCCCGGGCGGCTCATCGATCTGCTCAACCGCCGCGAGGCCGACATCAGCACCGTGGACACCCTGGTCCTCGACGAGGCCGACCGCATGCTGGACATGGGCTTCATGCCCGACATCAAGCGCATCCTGGCCAAGCTGCCCGCCAAGCGCCAGAACCTGCTCTTTTCGGCCACCATGCCCACGGAGATCGCCACCCTGTGCCGGGGCATCCTGCGCGACCCGGTGCGCGTGGAAGTGGCCAACACCGCCCCGGCGGCCAGCGTCGGCCACACCCTGTTCCCCGTGCGCAAGCATCTCAAGGCCGCGCTGCTCGAAGCCATCCTGCGCGGCACGGAGCACGACTGCGTGCTCGTGTTCACGCGCACCAAGCACCGCGCCAAGACCCTGGCCCAGCAGCTGGAGCGCAAGGGCTGGGCGGCGACCTTCCTGCAGGGCAACCTGTCCCAGAACCGGCGCCAGAAGGCCCTGGACGGCTTCCGCAGCGGTGATTTCCGCATCATGGTCGCCACGGACATCGCCGCGCGCGGCATCGACTGCTCGCGGGTGACCCACGTGGTCAACTTCGACATGCCCGACACCGCCGAGACCTACACCCACCGCATCGGCCGCACGGGCCGCGCCGAGCGCACCGGCGAGGCCCTGAGCCTCGTCACCGCCGAGGACGGCATCATGGTCCGCAGCGTCGAGGGTCTGCTGGGCCGCAAGATCCGCCGCGTGACCCTGGACGGCTTCGACTACGACCGCGAGAGCCAGGGCGCGCCCAGCCCCGTGGACGAGCGCGAGGGCCAGGAGCGCGGACGGCGCGGCGGGCAGCGGCCCGGCCGGGCGCCGCGCCCGGCGGCCAAGGCGGCCCCGGCCTGGGGCGCGGCCAGCGAGCGCGACGACACCTACCGCGACCCCGACGCCGGGGCCTCGCGCCGCGCCCGGGGCGAGAACCCGCGCCAGGACGACCCGCGCGGCAAGGCCCGGGGCGGGCGCAGCGGCGGTGCTGCGGGCGACGGCGCTGCCCGGGGCAACGCCCGGGGCGCCAGGGGCGGGGACGGCGTGTTCCCGGCCCTGGGCACGAGCGGCGGGCGCGGGCAGGACAATGTCCGGCGCGCCGCGCGCCCGGCGGGGGGCGACGATGATTCGCGCGGCAACCGCATCATCGAGCACCGCATCAGCCCCGAAGAGGACGCGCGCGGCAACCGGATTCCCGCCGTGCGCGACGTTGACGGCAACCGCGCCGGGCGCAGCGGGCGGGACGGCCGCGCCAAGGGCACCGGGCGCCCGGACGGCAATGGCCGCCCCGACGCCCGGGGCCAGCGCCCCGGCAAGGCGGCTGCGGGCCGGGGCCGCGACGATGACGCGCGCGGCAACCGCGCCCCGCGCGAGGGCCGTGGCGGCAACGACGCCGGGCGCCCTGGCGCCGAGCGCCGCCGGGGCCGCGGGCGCGGTTCGCGCCCCGCGGCGCGCTAGCCGCGAAGGCAGCGGTGGGGTGTTCGCGGAGGCCCGCGTCCGGCTCCGGCCTTGGGCGTTGCCCGGGTAAGGCCGTGCGGTTCCTGGTGAACGCCTCCTGACGCAACGCAGCGGCAGTGCCCGGCGCGCATGGCCTGCCACACGCGCCGCGCCGGACAGAAAGGGCGGCCCGGGAGCGATCCCGGGCCGCCCTGCGCGTTTTGGCCCGCCGCCCGGCAGCCCCCGGGGCATGGTTTGCCCGCTGCCGAGCAGCCCGGGACAGCGGGCAAGAGCTTGTGGCCTGCCGGGAGTCCGAGACATCGGCCCAAACCGCCCGCCGGATACCCGGAGCCTTGGCCCAAAGCCTTCCGGTTCGCCCGGCGGTCCGGGCCCGGAGCGGAAATCTTTCGGCTCACCCGGTGGCCTGAAGCTTCGGCAAAAAAGCTCCCGGCCCCGCCCGGAGCCCGGAAAATGACGACCCCGGACCACGCGCGTGGTCCGGGGCTGTCCTTTTCCGGGGGCGGACCGGGGAGGGCGGGGGCGCGCTGGGCGGCTCGCCGCCCCTGCGGTCCGGGCCTACTTGCTGTTGGCCGCGATCTCGTCGAGCACGATCTTCATGTAGGTCAGCTTGGGGCCGCCGCCCATGAGCACGGCCAGCCACGCGGCTTCCAGGACTTCCTGGGCCGTGGCGCCGGTCTTGAAGGCGTTGGCCACATGCACGGCGATGCACCAGTCGCACTGGTTGGCCACGGCCAGGGAGACCAGGATGAGGTTCTTGGTCTTGCCGGGAATGGCGCCGTCGGCCTTGGCGGCCTTCATGAACTCCATGAATCCGTCGAGTTGGCCGGGGGTTTCGCTCTTCAGGGCCTTCAGGGTCGCGTTGAATTCATCCAGAAGCTGGCTCATGGGGCCTCCTTGGTTGGGGTGGATGCGTAGGCCCAAGGATACGCCCTTTTGGGGCAGGAAAGCAATAATTCCAGACGCTTGATTCCTAGCAACGCACCCGGAATTGCGCGACGGCCCCCCAGTCCCGGTTTCCCCGCACCCCCCGCCCAAGGCCCCGCCCGGCCCCAGCCCCCGGCCCGGTTTCCGCCACCATCACGCAGCATCACGCGGCACGAAGAAATCCCGCAAAACCGCTCGCGGCGCAGCCTCAGCGCCGGAAACGGTTGCGCAGGGCGAAGGCGAACAGGGCGGCCTGCACCGTGACCAGCAGTTGCCACAGGACCATGAGCGCGTGGCGCCAGCCCGGGACGCTCTCCAGGCCCCGGGTGCTGGTCAGGGGCAGGAAGCGCAGCCAATCCTTGACCACGGCGTCCACCCGCCCCCAGTCCCAGGACCACAACACGAAATGCCCGACGACCTCGGCGGCCCCCAGCGCCAGCAGGGGCAGCACCACGAGCCCCAGCAGGACAAGCCCCGCCCGCCCGGGGTTCTCCCCGAATCCGCTGGCCTGCCTGTACAGCCAGAGCATGGCGAACAGGAACCACGCCCCGGGCTCGCGCCAGAGCATGGCCCAAAGGCGCGGGTATTCTTCCGCGCGGCGCAGCAGCTTGAGTTGCGCCTCCTTTTCGGACACATGCCAGCGCGAGGCTTCGTATTCGTTGTGCTCGTCCTTGTACTTGCGCTTCATGCGCTGATAGAAATCCCGCTTCGCCTGAAGCTGCCCCGGCTCATCCTCTGCGGCAACCTTGATACGCCCCTCCTCCTCGGGCCACTGGCAGTTTTCGAAGTGGAGGCTGGCGACGTTAAGGATGTTGTTGAAATCTATTTTTGCTATCTTTTTGCTCTGAAGGTTTTTGAAAAATACATGATGATTTGCAATGTTTACATCTTTGAATATCAATCCTTGTAGTTCTCCGCAGTCTTCAAAGTTGAATTCCGCAGAATGGTTGAATGTAGAGCCACAAAAGTCGTATAAGATATTGCTTTTCTCTTTGCTGGTATTTTTTTGAAATTATTTAAAGGGCAAAACTTTAGTTCACCATTAAATAGCGCACGTTTAAATTTTGATTTATTGTAGAATTCTGTTTCACGAAAATCTGTGTATCCGTAAAATTTTGTCCAATTGAACGATGCGCTGCCGTTGAACTGAGATCCAAAAAAATCTGCGTCTCCTTTAAAGTGTGCGTTGTCGAATTCTGTTTCTCCAGTGAAAAAAGCATTTATAAAGTCTATATTTGATGTAAATATTGCGTAATTGAATGAAACACTCGGGAATTCTGTGTTTTCTTCAAAAATGATTTCACCGGGGAAAACCACGCCGCTTAGATCACAACGAGAGTTGTTCTGTGCTGAACCCCCAAAGTCCTCTATTCGTCTGAATATTTTCTTATTGAACTCCGCTACAGAAATGCCTTTATGCTCCACCGGAGCATGAAAGACGCAATACTCCCTGCCGTCCGCCGGATCAGTCCAGACCGGAGGTTGCGGGTCGGCCCAGCCGTGTTCCTGGCATTTGCAGCAGCTCATAGAGCCTCCTAGTTTGTGATTCGGAGGGACAATATCAGCTTGCACATGAAGTGGCAAGGTGCATGGTGGGCGAGGGGCAGAGTGTGAGCTTTGGTTGCTGTCGGGTGAAAAGTTCCTGGGCAGGCGGGCTTTTGGGGCGGGCGGCCCCGGAGAGTGCGGCGGCAGAGGGCGTACGGAGAGGGGCGGGGGGCGACCTGTGGTGTATTCCACCCTTGCCCACGAAAAAAGGGCTTGCGGAGCGTCTCCGCAAGCCCTTTTGAGATCGTGGTCGGGATGGAGTGATTTGAACACTCGGTCTCTGCGTCCCGAACGCAGCGCTCTACCAGACTGAGCCACATCCCGTAGCGAGGAGATGCTTCTATCCGAAGCCCGGGGCTTTGGCAACCCTTGGGCGGGGGAATTTTCGCGGGCGGGGGCGCGCGCGGGAATGCGGGCAGGGACGCAGGCGGGAACGCGCGCGGCAGGGGAGTCGGGGACAGGCCGGGGCGTGGGGCGTGGGGCCAGCCGGGAGGGGCCCGGGGGTGCGCGGCAGGCTTCTTGTCAAACATGTTGGCGCAGGGGCGTGAGCCGGGGCGGCGCCTGGCGTGAGCCGGGGGAGCCGTGCGCAGGGCCTGGCTTGGCGGGTGCGCGAGCCGGGGCCCGGCCTCGCCCGGGCTCCGGCGCTGCCCTGGCCGCGCGAGTTCCCTCCTGCCGGGTTGCGGGCAGGAGGCCCCGCGATTTCCTCTCCACCGCCGACCAGGGCGGAACCGCGCGATTTTCCCTCCATCCCCGGCCAGGGCGGGGCGCGGCGGGGTTTTGGGCGCGCGGGGCGGGGCGGGAGGCGCGTGAAAAAATTTAGCCGTTGTTCTTTGAGGGCAATTTCATTAGAAGATGAGGGTGTCGGCGCTCTATCCCTTCGGATACGATTGTGGTAGCCTAGAAAAAATCTAAAGACCCCGCGCCGCACGGGGGCGGACGATGGAAGCGGCCCGAGCGGACCAGAAAGGAGTTGCGAGTGGTAACGGTTGTCGTTGTTGATGATTCGGCCTTCATGCGCAAGGCCATCGCGACGATGCTCGAGAAGGACCCCGGAATCAAGGTCGTGGCCACGGCCCGCAACGGCGAGGAAGGCCTGGAACTGATCCGCAGGCATCAGCCCGATGTGGTGACGCTGGACATCGAGATGCCCAAGATGGACGGCCTGACGGCGCTGCGCCACATCATGATGGAGATGCCGCGCCCGGTGCTCATGGTCAGCTCGCTGACCACCGAGGGCGCCGAGGCCACCCTCAAGGCCATGGAGCTTGGCGCGGTGGACTTCATCCCCAAGCAGCTCTCCCGGGTCTCGCTGGACATCATCAAGATCGAGGAAGACCTGCGCAACAAGATTCGCAGCGTGGCCGGACGCCGGATTCGCCCCATGGGCGCGGCGCGCCCGGCGGCGCCTGCGGCCCACGCCCCGGGCACCGCCCCGGCTGGCGGCCCCGGCGCCGCCCCGGCCCCGCGCGCGGCGGTCACGCGGGCCAAAAGCGGCCAGCGGCGCGACGTGGTGGCCATCGGCGTCTCCACGGGCGGGCCGCCCGCCGTGCAGAAGGTCCTCGCGGCCCTGCCCGCCGATTTTCCGGCGGGCATTCTCATTGCCCAGCACATGCCCGCCGCCTTCACCGGCCCCTTTGCCAAGCGCCTGGACGGCGTGAGCAAGCTCACGGTCAAGGAGGCCGAGAACGGCGAACCCTTCCGCCCCGGCACGGTCTACATTTCGCCCGGCGGCAAGCACCTGCGCATCGCCCAGAAGATCAGCCGCATCGACATCGTGGTCGCCGACGAGCCGCGCGAGGCGCTTTACAAGCCCTCGGCCAACGAGTTGATGGCCTCGGTGGGCGAGGGCGTGGGGCGCCGCGCCCTGGGCGCCATTTTGACCGGCATGGGCAATGATGGCATGGAAGGGATGAAGGTGCTCAAGGCGCGCGGCGGCCGGGCCCTGGCCCAGAGCGACGCCACCTGCGTGGTCTACGGCATGCCCAAGGCCGTCGTGGACGCCGGGCTGGCCGACGAGATCGTGGACATCGACGACATGGCGGGCGCCCTGGTGGACGGCCTGTACATCTGACGCCCGGGTGGCCGCTGGCGCCACGGGGGCACATTCCGGAGGACGGGGAGGCTATGCAGGACTGCAAGAATATCGTCGCGGTGTTGCAGGGCGGCGGGGACGCGTCGGACATCCGCGAGGCCGCGTGGCAGGCCGGGGAAGGCGCCTGCCAGGAAGCCGTTCCCGCCCTGGCGGGGCTGCTGGCCAGCGGCAACCTGGGCATCCAGGAGGCGGCGGACCAGGCCCTGCGGCGCATCGGCGGCAAGGCCACCGTCGAGGCCGTCATCCCGCTGCTGCGCTCCGACGAGGCCCCCGTGCGCAACCTGGCCATGGACATCCTGCGCGAGGTCGGCGCCCAGGACCTGCCCGCCCTGGTCGGCCTGCTGCACGACGACGACGCCGACATCCGCATCTTCGCTTCCGACATCCTGGGCTCCACGGGCAGCGTGGCCGCCGTCGGCCCCCTGGGCGACGCCCTGCTGCGCGACCCCGAGGTCAACGTGCGCTACCAGGCCGCCGTGAGCCTGGGCGAGCTGGGCCTCAAGGACGCCGCCCGCTACCTGAACAAGGCCCTGGGCGACGAGGAGTGGGTGCTGTTCTCGGTCATCGAGGCCCTGGCCAAGATCCGCGACGACAGCTCCATCGGCGCCCTGGCCAAGGCCCTGCACAAGAGCTCGGACCTCGTGGCCTCCATGATCGTCGAGGCCCTTGGCGAGATGGGCAACGTCAAGGCCGTGACCATGCTCATGAAGCACCTGGACGCGGCCTCCACGGCCCTGCGCAACAAGATCTGCAAGGCCATCGTGCAGATCCTGGGCGGCAAATCCCTGAAACTTTTGAGCGAAGCCGAGCGCGAGCGCTTCGGCCAGTACCTGCTGGTGGCCCTCACCGACGAGGACGAGGCCGTGCAGGACGCGGCCATGGCCGGGCTTGGCCACGTGGGCGGCGAAAAGGCCTCGGCGGAGGTGCTGGAGCTGGCCGCCGGGCTGGACCCCGACCGCGACCACGACCGGCTGATGCTGGCCCTGGACGCCCTGGCGGGCATGGGCCCCACCCGGGCCCTGGAGCAGGCCCTGGAGTCGGATTCCACCCGGCGGGTGCAGGTCGCTGCGGAGGTCGGGCGGCGCCTGTGCGCCCCGGCCCTGGGCGCGGCCATGAAGCGCACCTTCTGGGGCAAGGACCGCGACCTCCAGCGCGAGATCGTCCAGGCCCTGTGCGCCTGCGCCGACCCGCAGGACAAGGAGTTTTTCCTCGACGTGCTTGGCCGCCACGAGGACGGCACCGTGCTCAAGGCCGCCCTGGAATACCTGGGCGGGCTGGGCGACGAGGGCATCGGGGAGCTGCTGTTCGGCTACCTGGACCACCCCTACGACGACGTGAAGGAGGCCGCCCTGGAAGCCTGTGTGCGCGTGAGCGGCCAGGCCATGGACGATCGCTTCCGGGCCCTGTTCGCCGACGAGGACCCCGTGCGGCGGCTCATGGCCGTCTACGCCATGGGCAAGCTCGGCGTGGCCGGGCACGCGGACGAGATCCGCGCCGCCCTGGGCGACGAGGTGCCCGACATCCGCAAGGTGGCCCTGGAGGCCTTCGGCGACTCCTGCCTGGACCTGGAGCAGTGGCTGCCCGCCATCCGCGAGCGCTTGCACGACGAGCACCGCGAGGTGCGGCTCACGGTGGTCGAGCTGCTGGGCCACTGCGAGGGCGAGGAACTGCTGCCCTGCCTGGAAGAGGCCCTGAACGACGAGGACGACTGGGTGCGCGTGCGCGCCGTGGAAGCCCTGGGGCGGCGCGGCGCCGACGCCTCCGTGCCCCGGCTGGTGGAGATCGCCACCGGAAGCAGCACCCTGCTGGCCCTCAAGGCCGTGGAGGCCCTGGGAATCATCGGCGGCAAGACGGCCTTCCGCGCCCTGCTCGAAGTGCTCGGCGCCGAGGACCCGGAACTCCAGGCCGCTGCGGAGGACGCCGTGGCGCGCATCCAGGAATCCGGAGAAGGGGACTTGTAGATGACCTCGCTGTTCACCAAGACCATCTCCTTGAAGAAGGAATTCACCATCAGTCCCGAGGAGTTCGCGCAACTGCGGGACTTCATCTATGCGCAAAGCGGCATCTACATCGCCGACAACAGGAAATACCTGCTGGAAAACCGCCTGCGCAACCGCCTGAAGCAGCTCAACCTCAAGTCGTTCGGGGAATACTACTACTATTTGCAGTACGACGCCGGGCGCAAGCAGGAGCTGAACAAGCTCTTCGAGGTGGTGACCACCAACGAGACGAGCTTCTTCCGCAACCCGCCGCAGCTCAAGGTCTTCCAGGACCACGTGCTGCGCGAGGTCGTGGAGGCCCAGCGCAAGGCGGGCGACCGGCGCATCCGCATCTGGTCCGCCGGGTGCTCCACCGGCGAGGAGCCCTACACCATGGCCATCCAGATGAGCGAGGTGCTGGGGGGCGAGCTGCCGGGCTGGAACGTGAAGATCACCGCCAACGACCTCTCCGAGGGCGTGCTGGCCTCGGCGCGGCGCGGTGTCTACACCGAATACGCCCTGCGCACCACCCCGCAGGAGATGATCCGCAAGTATTTCACCGAGGAGGAAGGACGCTACACCATCCGCGAAGACCTCAAGCGCATGATAACATTCGGGCAGATCAACTTGTCCGACCGCATGCAGCTCAAGCGCGTGGAGCGTTCGCACATCATCTTCTGCCGCAACGTGATCATCTATTTCGACGACGAAATGAAGAAAAGGGTCATCAGTTCGTTCTACGACAATCTGCTTCCAGGAGGCTATCTGCTGATCGGGCACTCCGAATCGCTGCACAACATTTCCCGTGCGTTCAAGCCGACGCACTACCCCGGAGCGATCATCTACCGCAAGGAGGAATAGCCCGATGAGCCTGAAAGGAGGATCGTGCGCCATGTCCGCCGACGACCGCAGGAATGATTTCCGGCTGCCCAAGGCCTTCCGGGTCGAGGTCACCGAGTTCAAGTTCCCCCTGGCCCGCCAGCCCCGCTACGAGGTGCTGTGCGCCGACATCAGCGTGGGGGGCATGAAGATCGAGTGCAGCCACAAGTTCGAGCCGGAAACCAAGCTCCAGGTGAAGATCTTCATCCCGAGTTTCAACAAGTACCATGCGGGATTCTTCAAGGTCTTCGAGAGCGACGCGGGGCAGTTCATGCAGGCCATCGCCGAGGTGGTCCGCCTGCGCGACGTGGTGCCCTTCACGCGCTACGAGATGGGCATCCGGTTCCTGGACATCGACCACGACGACTGGCAGGCGCTTCGCAAATTCATCTCGAAGAGCGCGTAGCGGAGCCCGGCGCGCAGCAGGGGGTGGATCTTGGCAGCAGTTCAAGTCATCGCGGTGGCCAACCAGAAGGGCGGGGTCGGCAAGACGACCACGTCCCTGAGCCTTGGCGCCGCCCTGGCGCTGGCAGGACACAAGACGCTGGTCATGGACCTGGACCCGCACGCCTGCGCGTCCATCCATCTGGCCTATTATCCGGAGAACCTCGAATACACGGTCCTGGACATCTTCCAGGCCGAGAAGGCGGACTATGCCGGGCTGTGGGAGAAGATCGTCCACCCGGCGGAGCGCCAGGGGTTCTTCGACTTCGCCGCCGCGCATATCCGCCTCTCCGAGCTGGAGATGGACCTCAAGTCGCGCGTGGGGCGCGGGGCCATCCTCACCGAGGCCCTGGCGCCCCTGCGCGAGCGCTACGACTACATCGTCATCGACTGCCCGCCGCATGTGGGCGTCCTTCTGGTCAACGCGCTGGTGGCGGCGGACCTGGTGATCATCCCCATCCAGACGGATTTTTTGGCCCTGCACGGGCTGCGGCTGATCTTCGACACCATCCGCACCCTGAACCGCGTGCTGCCCCGGCCCATCCACTTCCGGGCCCTGGCTACCATGTTCGACCGCCGGGCGGGCGCCTGCCGCCGCGTGCTCAACCTGTTGCGCAAGAAGCTCGGCCCGCGCCTGTGCGACACCGTCATCAACCTGGACACCAACTTCCGCGAGGCCAGCGCCAAGGGCAAGGTGATCTACGAGATCGACCCGTCCTCCAGGGGGGCCGTGGAATACACGCTGCTAGCCAAAGAGATCGCCGATGAAAACGCCTGAGCAATATTTCCTGGAGAAGGACTTCCTGCCGTCGGGCACGGAAGGGGATGCCCTGTCCGCCGCCGAGCGGGAATTCCTGCGCAAGTACATGGGCCTGGGCGACGACGCCCGGGCGCAGGACGCCGTGGCCATGCCCGGCCCGGCGCGGGTGGAGTCCGCCCCGGGTTTCGGCCCCCGGCCCGAAGCCGGGGACGACGCGGCCCACACGGGCAAGGACCTGGACCAGACCCTGGCCGAGCCGGATATCATCGCCCAGCTCCGCCAGGAGCACGATCTGCAACTGGTCGGCTTCCTGGTGGGCGACCAGGAGTTCACCGTGCCCATCAACGTGGTCCAGGAGGTCATCCGCTACGTTGCGCCCACGCGGCTGCCCGCCGCGCCCCCGTTCATCGCGGGCATCGTCAACCTGCGCGGGCGGGTCACGCCGCTGGTGCGCATGACCTCGCTGGTGGGCGGGCTCGGGGCGTCCGACCGGCCCGGGTTCATCGTGGTCTGCCGGCGCAAGGGTTTGCAGCTGGGGCTGATGATTGATGTGGTCAAGACCATGTACCGCGTGGCACAGGAGAAGATCGACTGGGGTGTGGAGGCCCACCTGGGGGCCAACGTCGAGTATGTGGCCGGGCTGCTCAAGGCCGACGACGGCAAGCTCATCGGCATCCTGTCCATCGACCGCATCGTCGAGAAGGTGCTCAAGGGTTAGGAGGAGACGCCATGTCTAAACATATCCTGATAGTGGACGATTCGAAGACTGTGCGCAATCTCGTGGCGTTCATCATGAAGAAGGAAGGGTTCAAGGTCACCACGGCGGAGGACGGGCTCGACGGCCTGGAAAAGCTCTACTCCCTGGAATCCGTGGACCTGATCATCTCCGACGTGAACATGCCGCGCATGGACGGGTTCACCTTCATCAAGACCGTGCGCGAGCAGGACGCCTACCGCGATGTGCCGATCATCGTGCTGTCCACGGAAGGGCAGGACAAGGACATCCAGAAGGGCCTGGGCCTGGGGGCCAACCTGTACATGGTCAAGCCCGCCCAGCCCGAAAAGATGGTCAAGAATGTCAAAATGTTGCTTGGCTGATCCCGTGGCCACGGGCTGCCGGGCCACGGAACGGGCGGAGTCTGCCGGGCCCGCCGCATACGCTGTTGAGGTGCATCAATGAGCCAGGATTTCATGGATCCTGAAATTTTCGCGGATTTCATCATCGAGGCCCGGGAACATCTGGAGACCATCGAGCCCAACCTGCTCGAACTGGAACAGTCTCCGGAAAACCTGGCGCTGCTCAACGAGATTTTCCGTCCGATGCACTCCCTCAAGGGCGCCTCGGGGTTCCTGGGGCTGAACAAGATCAACAAGCTCGCCCACCGCGCCGAAAACATCATGGACGAGCTGCGCAAGGGCCGCATGGCCGTGACCTCGGAGATCATGGACATCATCTTGTCGTCCACCGACATGCTGCGGACCATGATCGAGAACCTGGAGTCCGAGGGCGGCGAGGGCGAGGTGGACACCGAAAGCCTCATCGCCGCCCTGGACGCCCTGCTGGCGGGCGAGGCCCCGGCGCCCAAGGCCGCCGCCGCGCCCAAGGCCGCCGCCCCGGCCCCCAAGCCCGCGCCTGCGGCCCCGGCCCCCAAGGCCGCCGCCCCCGCGCCCGCAGCCCCGGCGCCCAAACCGGCCCCGGCCCCCAAGCCCGCGCCCGCCGCCCCGGCCTTCGACGCCGCGCCCTACGCCCTGAGCGTGGTGGCCCGCGAGCACCTGGACGATTTCATGGAAGAGGCCAAGGAGATCGTCGAGAACCTGAACGGCGCCCTGGTCAGCCTGGAAAAGGACCCCGGCAAGGGCGGCGAGACGGTCAACGACGTGTTCCGCTACTTCCACAACCTCAAGGGCAACAGCGGCATCATCGGCTACCGCGAGCTCAACGGCCTGACCCACGAGGCCGAGACCCTGCTCAACCGCGTGCGCAAGGGCGAAATGGCCAGTTCCAACGCCATGATCGACCTGCTGCTGGGCGTGGTGGACATGATCGAGACGCTCATCGGCGCCATCGACACCGCCTCGGCCCAGGTCACGCCGCTGGACACTGCGGCCCTGGTGGCCCGCCTCCAGGCGGCGGTGGAGAGCGGCGAGGTCGCCCCTGCGGCCGAGGCCGCGCCCGAGGAGCCCGCCGGGGCCTCAGATGCCCCCGCGCCCGCCCCGGCGCCTGCGGCCGCCGACTCCGGCACCGACTCCGACGATCTCAAGGTCTTCAGCGAGACCGTGGGCCAGCAGCTGGCCAACATCACCTTGGCCTTGGACTCCCTGGAGCAGGACCCCGGGCGCAAGGATTCCGTGGACGGCCTGCACCGCTCCCTGGTCTCGGTGCAGAACTCCGCCCAGTACATGGGCCTGGACGACATCAAGATCAACGCGGAGCGCACGGCGGGCCTTGTGGCCCAGGCCCGCGACGCGGACCTGGACTTCGCGCTGATGGTGGACATCCTGCGCCAGGAGTGTTCCATCCTCGCCGAAATCGTGGCCAAGGAGATCGAGCGCCTGGGCGGCGAGGCCGGGCCGGGCGGCGACGAGCCGCTGGTGTCGGCCATGGACGAGGACGCGCCCGCCCCCGCGCCGCAGCCCGCGCCCGCGCCTGAGCCCGAGCCCGAGCCCGAGCCTGAGCCCGAGGAGGACGAGGACCGGACCGTGGTCCAGGCCCCGGCGCCCGCCCGCGCGGCGTCCGGCCCCCGGGGGGTGGACCGCACCCCCGTCGCCCGGCCCGCCCCGGCGGCCCCGCGCCCCGAGGCCGCGCGCGCCGAGGCCGCTTCCGCCGCCCCCGCCGCCCCCGCCGCCGGTGGCAAGAAGCCCAAGGTCTCCTCGACCATCCGTGTGGACCATGAAAAGCTCGACCACCTGATGAACCTTATCGGCGAGCTGATCATCAACCGCAACCGCTTCGCCATGCTGGCCCGCAACCTGGAAACGGGCGGGCAGGCCATCGACGTGTCCGAGGTGGCCTCCAATCTCACCGAGACGACCTACGCCATGGCCCGCATCTCCGACGACCTGCAGGACACCATCATGAAGGTGCGCATGGTCCCGGTGAACACGGTGTTCTCGCGTTTCCCGCGCCTGGTGCGCGACCTCTCGCGCAAGAGCGGCAAGAAGGTCGAGCTGATCATGGAAGGCGAGGAGACCGAGCTGGACAAGAGCGTCATCGAGGAGATCGGCGACCCGCTGGTGCACATGATCCGCAACTCCGTGGACCACGGCCTGGAGTCCAACGAGGAGCGCCTGGCCAAGGGCAAGCCCGAGACGGGCCGCGTGTGGCTGCGCGCCTATCACCAGGGCAACTCCGTGGCCATCGAGGTCGAGGACGACGGGCGCGGC
This sequence comes from Desulfocurvus vexinensis DSM 17965, assembly GCF_000519125.1. NCBI lineage: Bacteria > Pseudomonadati > Thermodesulfobacteriota > Desulfovibrionia > Desulfovibrionales > Desulfovibrionaceae > Desulfocurvus > Desulfocurvus vexinensis. The sequence goes on along the minus strand of NZ_JAEX01000006.1, from coordinate 117,339 downwards.
ATCGACCCGGCGAAGATGCGCGAGGTGGGCGTCAAGAAGGGCATGGTCACCCCCGAGGAGGCCAAGGCCCTGGACGACCAGCAGGCCATCGGGCTGATCTTCGAGCCCGGCTTCTCCGGCGCCGAGAAGGTCACGGACATCTCCGGGCGCGGCGTGGGCATGGACGTGGTCAAGACCAACATCAAGAACCTCAAGGGCTCGGTGAACATCAACACCGAGGTCGGCCGGGGCACGCGCTTCACCATCGCCCTGCCCCTGACCCTGGCCATCATCGACGCCCTGATGATCAAGGTCGCCGGAGACACCTACGCCATCCCCCTGGAGGCCGTGTCCGAGACGACCAAGATCGAGGTCCGCCGCTTCACCGAGGTCAACGGGCGCAAGGCCGTGACCCTGCGCGGCGAGGTGCTGGGCATCATGGACCTGTGCGAGGTGCTCGGCCTGCCCGCCAACGCCGAAAAGCGCGACATCGTGCCCATCGTGGTCATCCAGGACAACAACCGCCGCCTGGGGCTGGTGGTGGACACCCTGCTCGAGCGCCAGGAGATCGTCATCAAGCCCCTGGGCGACTACCTGGGCGAGAAGGAAGGCCTGTCCGGCGCGACCATCATGGGCGACGGCTCGGTGGTGCTCATCCTCGACCCGCACGAGATCTACCGCATGACCACCAACCGGGGCGGCAGTTCGGGCATGTAGCCGCCCCGCCCGCGCGAAAAACGACACGGCCCGCCGCGAGCAATCGCGGCGGGCCGTGCTGCGTGCGGCGCAGGCCAGGGCTTCAGGGCAGGATTTCCACCGCCCGCGAGGTGAAGGAGATGCCCTGGTTGGAGCTGGTGCCGATCATCACGGCCTCCACCAGGGGCGGATTCATGGGCGTATCGGCAACCCAGCGGATCACGAAGTTGGCCCCCGAGCCGCCGTCGTTGTCGCTTTCGTCCACGATGAATTCCAGCGTGCCCATGGGCCGCACGGGGCGCGGGCCGTCGATGAGGCCGCGCACCAGCCCGCCGTGGCTGTTGTAGAACTCCACGGCCTCCACGCGGAAGCTGTGGTGCGGGTCGGTGTTGCGGATGGACAGGGTGCAGGTCAGGGGGAAGTCGCGGTTCTTGGGCCCGTGGTAGACGTGGGAGTACACGGGCACGTACAGGGTCTGCCCCGTGCTGGGCGCGGGCCCCGGCGCGGCGGTTCCGGCCAGGGCGGGCAGGGCCAGGGTCAGCAGGGTCAGCAGGGCGGCCAGGGCGGCGCGGGCGGCGGGCATGGGCTCCTCCGGGTTGGGGTGACGGCGCATCCTAGCACCCCGGGCGGGGGACGGCAAATCCCGCCCGGGCCGTGCGCGCCCCTACAGGCCCTGGGCTCCGGGCAGGAACAGCGTGGCGTGCAGCGCCGAGAACGCGCCCGTGGCCGCCAGCAGCGCCAGGGCCGCCAGCCATACGGCGGGCTTCATGCGCAGCGGCGCGCTCGCCCGCCAGACCACGGCCCACAGCACGCAGGCCAGCCCCAGGGCGCAGAAGCCGCAAAGGGCCAGCAGCGCCGGGCCAGCAAGCCCCGGGGGCCACGCCCCGGGCACCACGGTGCAGACCCAGGCCTGGGCCCCGGCGGCGGCAAGCCCCAGCAAGAGCGCCCAGCCCGCCAGCCGCCCCAGCACGTAGCCGTAGTAGTCGCGTCCGAAGTCCTCGCGGTTCCTGCGCGTGAGCAGGTAGGCCAGGCCGAATCCGGCGGCGCAGGTCAGCATCAGCGTTCCGGCGGCGGCCAGCAGCGGCCCGAAGGCCGGAACGAACATGCCGCGCAGCATCATGATGTGCGGCCCGGCGGCCAGGATCCAGGGCAGCAGCGGCGCGAGCTTCATGGCCAGGGACGCCGCCAGCACCAGCGGCCCGCCCAGGGCCGCCAGCAGCCCCAGCACGCGGTGGGTCTTGGGATGCTCGCGGGCCATGCCCCAGCTCAGGCCGTAGGCCAGGCCGAACAGCGTGGCCCAGGCCAGGGCCAGGGCGGCGGGCAGGACCAGTTCGGGGAGTTGCGTCCAGGGCCAGAGCGCCTCGGGAAAGCGCGACCAGAGCACGGCCAGCCCGCCCGTGGCGGCCACCACGGTGTAGCACAGGAACAGGACGCCCAGGGCACTCAACTGCCGGGCCAGCTTCTTGAGGAAGCCCAGCCTGCGCGCGGCGCCCAGCGCCTCGCACCACCAGGCCAGGGCGAAGGCCCCCAGGCCGGTGTACACGGCGCACAGATGCAGGGCCAGGACCAGGAACACGGCGGCCAGGGCCGGGGTCGGTTCGGGTAGCGGCATGGGGCACTCCTCGGGGTTGGTTCGGCCCGCGCGGGCCGCGGGGCGCCTGGGGCGCCGGGCGGGCAGGGCGGCCACAGCGGTCCGGCCCGCTGGGCGGCGGGGCCGCCGGAAACACTGTTTCATCCGGCCTGCGCGGGGATGCGCGGGGCCGCGCCGTGGGCGCCCGGACGGTTGGAGTTGTGCCTCAAAAACGGGTTTTGGGCAAGGGCGCGCAAGGGCGGCTTTCGGGCTCCATGGGCTCGACGGCCTTGAATTTTCCTGGCTGCTGGCCTATGGAAGGAGCGATGCGCAATCAACGTTTTGCCGGGGAGGGCCCATGCTCCATCTGACCCGCCTGGCGCTGGCGACCCTGGTGCTGGCGGCCCTGGCGGGCTGCGCCGGGACGCGCGGCGCGGGCCCGCAGGACTCCGCCCAGGCCACGAGCCAGCGCTGGCGCCTGAGTGCCCTGGAGGCCCGGGCCATGACCCAGCAGACCGCCCAGCAGGAGCTGGACGCCCGGGTGGACGACCTGGAGCGCCGCGTCCTGGCCCTGGAGGCCAGGGCCGAGGCCCCGGCCCCCGCCGCGCCCCCTGCGCCTGCCTCCGCTGCGGCTGCGGCGGGCGCCCCGGGCAAGGCCGACGCTCCGGGCAAGGCCATGGATGCGGAGCCCGCCGCTGCGCCCGCCGCCTCTGCTCCGGCCTCCACCGCACCAGCCGCCCCCGCCGCCCCGGCTCCCGCCGCTGCCGCCCCGGCCAAGGCCGCCCCCGCCGCCCCGGCCAAGCCCTGGGAGGCCTACCCCGAGGTCCGGGCCAAGGGCGCGCCCAAGGCCGCCGCGCCCGCCAAGGCTGGAGCCAAGGCCGCAGCCAAGGCCCCGGCTCCGGCCCCCAGGCCGTCCGCCTCCGCCCCGGCCACGGGCCAGGCCGACTACGACGCCGCCCTGCGGCTGGTGCTGGCTGGCAAGGCCGCCCAGGGCCGCGCGGCCCTGGAGCGTTTCCTGGCCGCCAACCCCGCCAGCGCCCTGGCGCCCAACGCGCGCTACTGGCTGGGCGAAACCTACTACCACGAGCACGACGACGGCGAGGCCATCGTGGCCTTCAAGGCCGTGCACCAGCAGCACCCCGGCCACGACAAGGCCGCCGCCGCGCTGCTCAAGATCGGCTACGCCTACGCCCGCCTGGGCGATACGGCCAACGCCCGCTTCTATCTCCAGGTGCTGGTGCAGGACTATCCGGCTTCCGAGGCCGCAGCCCTGGCCCGCAAGCGTCTGGAAAGCCTGAAATAGCCCGGGCCGACATGCACGAGGACCGGCTTTCGGAATTGCGGGCCAGCCTGGCGCTGCGCCACAGCCCGGGCATCGGCCCGCATACCTGGCGGGCGCTGCTGGAGCATTACGGCAGCGCGTGCGAGGCCGTGGCTGACGCCCGCGCCTGGCGCCGCCTGGGCCTTGTGCGCGCCGACGCCTCGGGGCCCTTCCTCTCCCGCGCCTGGGAGACCGGGGCCGCCCGCGAACTGGACCGCGCCCTGGCCCTGGGTGCCGAGACCGTGCTGTGGGCCGACCCGCAGTACCCGCCGCTGCTGCGCATGATTCCCGACCCGCCGCTTGTGCTCTACTGCCGGGGCGACCTGGGCCTGCTGCGCGGCCCGGCGGTGGCCATCGTCGGCTCGCGCAAGTACGCGCCCGAGGGGATGCTCGCGGCCTCGCGCATCGGGCGCGGGCTCTCCGCCGCCGGGATCACGGTGGTCTCGGGCATGGCCTGGGGCATCGACCGCGAGGCGCACCTGGCCGGGCTCACGGGGCCGGGCTCGTCCGTGGCCGTGCTGGGTACGGGCCTGGACCGCGTCTACCCCTCGCGCAACGTGGACGTGTTCAAGCGCCTGGGCGAGCAGGGCCTCGTGGTCACGGAATTCGCCCCGGGCACGGGCCCCGAGGCGGGCAATTTCCCGGTGCGCAACCGTATCGTCAGCGGCCTGTCCCTGGGGGTGGTGGTGGCCCAGGCCGCCGCGCGCAGCGGCTCGCGCATCACGGCCCGGCTGGCCCTGGAGCAGGGCCGCGAGGTCTACGTTTTCCCCGGGCCCGAGTGCGACTGCGCCTTCGAGGGCTGCCGGGCCCTGGCCGAGGAGGGCGCCCTGCCCGTGGCCGGGGCCGAGGCCATCCTGGCCGACCTCGCCCCGCGCCTGCGCCTGGCCCTGGAGCGGCGCGACCTCCCGCCGCCCGCGCCCCCGGGCCGCGCGCGCCAGATGGCCCTGGACCTGGGCGCCTCCGCCGCCCGGCCCGGCGACGGCGCCGCGCCCCGGCCCGCGCCGCGCCGCGCCGCCCCGGCGCCCCCCGCGCCGCGCCGCCCCGCCCCGGCGCCCCCCGCGCGCGGGGCGGGCCCGCGCCCTCCGGCCCCGGCTCCGTTGCCGCCCTCCGGCGCTGCCGTGCCTCCCGTTTCCGCGCCCGCCCTGCCGGAGGACCCGGACCAGCGGGCCGTGCTCCTGGCCCTGGCCGGAGACAGGCGGCTGCACATCGACGCCCTGGGCCGCGAGCTGGGCTGGGACGCCGCCCGCCTCTCGCGGGTGCTGCTGCTGCTCGAAGTGGACGGGCAGGTCCGCCAATGGCCGGGGATGCAATACAGCCTGGCTTGACGCGACGGCAGGCATGTCCTGCCCCACTGCACGCGGCCCGGACTTTGCAATTCCCAACGCGACAGCCCGCCGCCCGGGTGGTATTTTCCCCCCGCCGCCCGGGGCGCGCCATCTCCGCCCTTGGAATGCGATGGCAAATCCAGTACACTCGGCCCACCCCAGGAGGCCCGTTTCCCATGCAGCGCATCCCCGTAAAACTCGCCAGGCCGGGCATGGTCCTGGCCAAATCCGTGCTCCGCGAGGGGGGCATGGTCCTGCTGGCCGAGGGCACGGAGCTGTCCGAGGCCGCCGTGTCGCGTCTGCCGGGCATGGGCGTGGACAGCATCGTGGTCCAGGGCCACCCCGTGGACCTGGAAGGCCTGGCCGGGGGCACCAGCCACGCCGCCCGCGCCGCGCGCATGGACCACCTCTTCCGCCGCCACGGCGACGACCCCTGGATGATGCAGCTCAAGAAGGTCTTCAAGGGCTACTTCACCATGAAGGCCGCCGCCCAGGCCGAGGCCGAACGCCAGGCCAGCGAAGCCCGGGCCGAGGCCGAGCGCCAGGCCCGCGAGGCCCGCGACGCCGCCCTGCGCGAGGGCCCGGGCGCCGCCCCGGCCCCGGAGGGCCGCTAGCATGGCCGAAGACCTGCGCACCCAACGCAAGGGCCAGATCCTGGCCGTCAAGGATCTGCCGACCCTGCCGCCCGTCCTCGACCAGGTCTCCCGGCTGGTGGAAGACCCCGAATCGTCCACCGACCAGATCGCCAAGGTCATCAGCATGGACCAGGTGCTTTCGGCCAAGATCCTCAAGATGGTCAACTCGCCCATCTACGGCTTTCCCGGGCGCATCTCCTCCATCCAGCACGCCCTGGTGCTGCTGGGCTTCAACGTCATCCGCGGCGTGATCATCTCCACCTCGGTCTTCGACGTGATGAACCAGTCCATGGCCGGGATGTGGGAGCACAGCGTGGGCGCGGCCACGGCGGCGCGCACCATCGCCGAGCGCGCCGGGTTCAAGGACCCCGAAGAGTTCGCCGTGGCCGGGCTGCTGCACGACCTGGGCAAGGTCGTGGCCGCCGTGCAGATGCAGGGCCTCAAGGACGAGCTGGACGCCCTGGTCCGCCAGGAGGACGTGACCTATTTCGAGGCCGAGCGCCGGGTGCTGGGCTTCTCCCACGACATGATCGGCGCCTGGCTGGCCGGGCACTGGAACCTGCCCGTGAACATCAAGGACGCCTTGTCGCACCACCACAAGCCGCTGCTGGCCCGCTTCTATCCGCAATACGCCAGCGTGGCCCATGTGGCCGACTTCTGCGTGCGCCTGCTGGAGTTCGGCGACGGCGGCGACCAGGGCGTGCCCCGGCTGGAAAAGGGCGCCCTCAAGCTCCTGGGCCTCGACGGGCGCGCTCTGCTGGCCTGCGTGCAGGACCTGGAAGACCGCCTCGTGGACGTGGCCGGGTTCAACTTCGGCGGCGCGTCGTGAGCGCAGGCCGGACCCCGCAGCCGCCCGCCCCGCCCGCGCCGCCCGCGCCCGAGGAGTTCCAGGTCTTCCTGGTCAGCCCCGACCCCGAGCTGCGCGACCTGCTCGAAGGCCTGGACCTGCCCTTCGAGGCCCGTTGGCACTGGTTCGACGCGCCCCGGGCCGCCGTGGAGCGGCTGCTCACCGCCCCGCCGGACCTTCTGCTGGTGGACGGCCTGGGCAGCGCGGACGCCACGGGCGCGGGCGCCCTGGACGGACGGCGCCTGGTGGCCATGGTCAAAGGCGAAAACGTCTACCGCCGCACCCCGGTCATCCTCATCCTGGACACCGACGCCCTGGACCACGGCCTGGACTGGGCCAGCGTGCAGGCCGACGACTTCCTGCTGCGCCAGCCCGGGCTGCCCCTGCCCGGCGCCGGGCCCGGGCTCCTGCTGCTGCCCCTGGACCCCGTGGAGACCGCTGCGCGCATCGCCCTGACCATGCAGCGCGCCCGGCGCACCCAGGACACCAACCCCCTGACCCTGCTGCCCGGCAACACCAGCATCATGCAGGCCGTGCAGGCGCGCATCCTGGCCCGCGAACACTTCGCCCTGGGCTACGCCGACCTCGACCACTTCAAGGCCTTCAACGACAAGTACGGCTTCGCGCGCGGCGACGAGGTGCTGCGCATGGCCGCGCGCCTGCTGGTCAACACCGTGCGCGAGGTGGCCGGGGCCGGGGCCTTCGTGGGCCATGTGGGCGGCGACGATTTCGTGTTCGTCGTGCCCGGCGCTGTGGCCCAGGCCGTGTGCGAGCGCTTCATCGCCGCCTTCGACGCCATCGTGCCCGGCTTCTACGACGCCGACGACCGTGCCCGGGGCGCCATCGCCTCCTGCGACCGCGCGGGCACGCCCTGCACCTTCCCGCTCATGGCCGTATCCATCGCCGTGGTCGTCAACCACGACGCCAAGCTCGCCCACTACGGCGAGGCCTCCTCCATCGCCTCGGACCTCAAGAAACGCGCCAAGGCCAAAGCCGGGAGCAACTATGTCCTGGACCGCCGCCGGGCCTGAACCGGCCCTGCCCGACCTGGCCCTGGCCTTCCTGGGCCACCTGGACGTGGAAAAAGGCTACAGCCCCGCCACCGTCGAGGCCTATGGCCGCGACCTGGAACAGTTCGAGCACTTCCTCGCCGCGCGCGGCGCCGGGCTGCACGACCCCGCCGCCCTGACCCGCGACCACGTGCGCGGCTTCATGGCCGAACTGCACCGCGCGGGCACGAGCAAGGCCTCCGTGGCCCGCAAGCTCTCCACCCTGCGCTCGTTCTTCAAATACCTCGCCCGGGCCGGGCTGGTGACGGCAGACCCCACCGCCGGGGTGCGCAACCCCAAGCAGGACGCCCGCCACCCCCGCGCCCTCAACGTGGACCAGGCCCTGGCCCTCATGGAGGCCGAGGCCGGAGCTGACCCCGAAAGCCTGCGCGACCTGGCCCTGGCCGAACTGCTCTACGGCTCGGGGCTGCGCATCAGCGAGGCCCTGAATCTCGATGTGGACGACTTCGACCCCGGCTCGGGCATCGTGCGCGTCATGGGCAAGGGCTCCAAGGAGCGCCTGGCCCCGCTCTCCGAAGCCGGGCGCCAGCGCCTGGCCCAGTACCTGCGCGTGCGCGGCGAATTCACCGCCAGCCTGGCCGAAAAGGCGCTGTTCCTCGGCGTGCGCGGGGCGCGCATGCAGCGCCGCCAGGCCTGCCGCATCCTCGACAAGCTCGCCGCCCTGGCCGGGCTGCCCCAGGGCGTCCATCCGCACATGCTGCGCCACAGCTTCGCCACCCACCTGCTGGAATCCGGCGCCGACCTGCGCAGCGTCCAGGAGTTGCTCGGCCACGCCCGCCTGACCACCACCCAGCGCTACACCCACCTGAGCGTGGACAAGCTCGTGCGCGCCTACGACAAGGCCCACCCCAAAGCCCGCGTGAAAGGCGGCAAAGGCCCGGGCGGCAAGGGCGCGTAGCGCCCGCCGGGGCTGCGCCGGGGCGGGGCGCTGCGCCTGTAAATTCTCCTGTTATGGGTCTGCTCCGAGTAGAGACGCTGTGGAGCACAGCGGTGGAACCAGTGACGGCTTCCTTTTCCCGCTTATTCCGTGTGCTCCTCATCCAAGTCGACCGCCCTCGTTGCTGGCGTCACGGCGGGCCGCGTCACTATGACCTTAAAGAAATTGCCCGTGCGGTCGTCGATGAACTCAATTGCGGGCCAGGCTCGCAAGGCACGCAGCAGGCCGCTGCCCAACCCGCGATAGGGCAGAAGCTTTGCGGCGAAGGAGGCGAGGATGGGATTGCGGATGTTGGAGTTGCCAGCTTTGATGTTTTCGATTGTCAAATTGTTGGGGAGATGACCAGGGCTAACGATCTCGACACGATCCGTGAACACCAGCACCCGCACCGGGGCGCTGATAAAGTAATCGCGATGGATAAGCGCATTGGCGACCAGCTCTTCCCATACGATGCGGGGCACTTCGGGGCGACCCACGGAATTGATGCCTCGATCCTCTTGCAGTGCGCGGGTGTTGGCGCTGATGAATCCCATGGTTTGCTGAAACATATCTGCAAGTTTTCCAGTGATATCCCGGCTATCGATGTAATCCTCGTCCTCAATCTCCGTTCCGTAAAACGCCACCGCCTTGACGATGAAGGCGGGCAGTGCGTAATGCGGTGCCTTGGCAAACAACAGCGCGCCCGCGACATTGAGTTGCCCCTGGTTCATTAGGTTCATGTTGCTCAGCAATTGGGGCAACGGCAGGCTGTGCTGGGCAAGGGATTCGCCAAATTGCTCTTGAAAGAACGTCTCGAAGTAGGGCATGTCCACATCGCCAGCCCCCAGCCTCGACGCCGGGGTTTCATCGGCATGAACCAGGCCGACCTGCTGGAATAGACGCTGGATTTCCTCACGCGACGTGGCTCGGCGTTTATCGGCGCCATTTTTTACCCAGATCACTCCGTCCTTGTCCATGTAGGGCTTGTTGATGCCCTCGGGAATGGTGACCACCAGCACTGTGCCAGAGGGGTGGGGTACGTTTTCAGTCAAAGGATTCACTGCAGGGTGAACGTTTTGTGAAGCCGCATTGGCGATGAGTTGGTTGAGGCGGCCAACATCGGCGTTGGAGAGGCCATGCACCGAACCATCGTCGTTTACGCCGATGAAGATGCGCCCGCCGACTGCGTTGCTGAAAGCAACGATCTCTGCCGCCAATCCACCTGCATTATTTATATTCAATTTAAACTGATGGCCGCTGTCCTCGCCCCGGCTAAGGATGTCGATTAACTCTGCTGTTTCCATAGATTGTAAACCTCTTTGCGACGGTTGAAGGCTTCTTGGCCTCCTTCCATAATGTTGATAATAGCATCTTGCACCTGGCGTGCATCGATGCTGCCGCTAAGGGTGGTGACTTTTTCGTCTTGGTACCGACAGGCATGCACCTGCTCGGCATCGCCCAGCACAGGGAAATTGGCGTTGTGCGTGGCGAAGATGAACTGGGTATGGGGCTTCAGCTCGCGGATCAGCTTGATGACGTCGTCGTAGATCGTCTGGTTATCCAGATCGTCCTCCGGCTGGTCGATAATGATAACATCGTTTAGCCGTTGGCTGAGGACATACAGCAGCAAAGCAGAAGCACGCTGCCCGAGTGAGTGGTGCCTCAGTTCCTTGCCGCGATAGCGGATCACGAAGCGGTTGGGGACCTGCCATATGACGAATTCACCAAGGTTCTGCATGAAGGTCTTTTCGAAGACCTCTGGAGAACTGCCAGCCTTGGTTTTGGCCTCCGGGAGTGCGCGAAAGAGACCGCCAAAATCGGAGTAGTTCTCCATGACAGCACGCAGTGTCGTTTCTCGGATATTGCTGCCGCGAAAAAGTTGTTGCATGAAGCCCACGGCGGCGTCTCTGTCTCCCTTGAATTCAGCCTCAATCTGTAGGGCCGTTTGACTGGCATTTACACGATCAAGCTCTGCCTTGATGGTATTGAATTCGTCCAACCAAAGCTCATTGAGCTTGTCGATTTCCGAAATCAGCGCATCACGGATGGAAGCCTGCTGGGACTCCTGCTTGGTCAACGCCGCAAGCATCTGTTCCGCTTTAGTCTTGCGCTGTTGCTGTGCAAGAAAGTCGTCCGGCTGGATGGCCATCATGCCGGTTTGTTTCAACTCGTGGGCCAGTTGCCGTTCTACTTGCGCAAACTCTTCCTGGAGATTCTTGCTAGCCCCCTCAAAATCGCCCTGTTTGGCGTCGAGGCGGCTGGCAATACTCCGCGCATCCTGTTCGATTTGCTTGAGCTGCTCCACGTGGCGGGAGAGATGAGCAAATTCAGCGTAGTAAGCCGCGAAAAACTCTGGATTCTGCCGTGAAACATAGCTTGACGCATTACGCAATTCGTCCTCGTGTTCGGCGATCAAACTGTTCAGGGCGAGGATGAAGTTTTCCGCCAGTGCGCGCAGGCGTTGGAGCGCAGCGGCATCCTGCTGAAAGCCCACACGTTTCTGGAGTTTGTCCGCAACGCCATATTCTTCGAACTTCTTCAGGCGAAAGTTTGCATCGTCGAGCTGCGCTTTGTAGTCGCGTTTTTGCTCGGCGGTTGTGCTTAACTTGAGCCAACGGTTGGTGGCATCTCTCACTCGCTGACGTTGGATTTCGATCCCTTCGCGCAGAACGCGAAGCTTTTCACCGACCAGCTTTTCAACCAGATCGGTTTCGAATCCTTCTCCCGTGCTGGAAAGGTCTTTCTGTCCGAAGTAAATCGGGCGGCGCAGAACGGTTTCCCGGATCGACACGCCAGGCTGTAATTTGCCGTCCAGATAGACATTCGGGGCTTCACGGAAAATCCTGGAAACCGTGAACTCCTGGCCATATACATCACAAGCAGTAAGTGTGACTTTGCCACCACTCCCCAGTGTGTGCCGGATCAGTTCGTCTTTGTATTTGGTGTCCTGCGCCTTCTCGCCCCGCGGGATGTCGAGGGCGTAGCGCACCGCCTCCAGGATAGAAGACTTGCCGCTACCACGAATGCCGATGAGTGTATTGAGTTCAGGGGAGAAATGCAGCGTCTGCCCGTCGAGGATACCGCCGTCGAAGTGGATGCTGCGAATATGCGAAGCGTTGTGCTTTGGGGGAGCCTGAGCGACACGCGAGGCGTGATCAGTCAAAGCGAACTTGGCCGCTTCGAAGGACAATTCGCCAAGCTTGAGATAGCATTGATTTCCCTGGCCGATCTGTTCGATGCCCTTAGGGTCGCTGCCTTCAAGCTCGGCTGGATACCAATCTTGCAGCCAGCCTTTAACTTTGGTTCGGCAGGGCTTGTCCTTGCCTGAGCCATCGTGGGTGCGCACCTTCTGAAAGCCTAGAGTTCTGCGGCGGAAGAACTCGTTTTGCCCCATCTCGATCAAGCTACCGCCATCCAACTCGGTCCAGAGCCCGCTGCTGGCTTCCACATGGGCAAAGACGAAGAAAAAATCGCGGCAATAGCCTTCCAGCTTCTTGATTGTCTCCAGGAGCGACCAGGAGGTGCGGCCATTTTCCTGCTCGTATTGCGCAGGCGTTTTACCTTCGAATGCGCTGGTTAGAAAAGGATTTATGTAGTCATGGCCATCGGCGAGCCAATCGTTGGAAAACACAATCAAGGTATGGATGCCATTGTCACTCACGGATAGCTCTACGCCAGGCAACAGTGCTATGCCCTGCTTTAGCGCTGTTTTCCGGAGAGCCTTGAATTCTTCTAAATTGAATTTGTTGTGATTTGTAATTACGCCTAACTGGATTTGCGCATCTTTCAGTGCTGTCACGTAGTTGCTGTTGTAATGGTCGTCATCGCCTGTGTACTTGAACTCGCGGTCTGCGCGGGTGTGCAGATGGAAGTCTGCGCGTATCCACTGTGCCCCTTCTGCGAAGACGGGGGCTCGCGAACCTTGCTGCGCTGGCAGAATCTTTCCCATTATATCCCCTCGTTATGCGCGGACAACGCAATCTCACGTCCCGAAGCGAGTTTGGGCTGTGATGTCGTCATATCATCTACCAGCACTAGTGTTTTCTGGGTACGCCCGTTCCAGTCCAAGACCCGGCGTGGTCACCAAGCCGCTTAAGGCTTCTCCGTCGAAGATGCTGCGACATTACACTTCATCGACAAACGCTTGCGATGCATCCGCAGCAATCCGTGCCAGGCTGCGATATCTGCGACCCCGCGCGCCTTCTTCTCCGGCGTGAACGCTCCTGGCCGGACGGATAGCGGCGTTGCTCAACGCCTCACCCACGGACAGGCCAGAAATATTCGCCAATATCCTCTCGCTCGTCAATGAACTTGGCGTCGGACTGGATCAGGCCGATGCGCCGTTCGTGGAGGGATCGTTTGTTCCATGCCGAGCAAGAGGCACCGCATTCCGGCACCCAGCCCAAAGCCCTGCTCCTTGCCTCGACCAAGGGGCACTGTCCCCGCGAGGGCGCGAGGTGATAGCAGAATGGGCAGGGCCGACACGCAGTACAAACAGGAGGCGGCAGGGCGTCGGATGCTGCAGGGGCTGGCGGGGCGCGCACAGGGGCAAGCGTCCCCCCTTCCCCCGCCGGACAGCGCCGCCCTGCCGGGCGGGCTGTGGTCAGTCCTTGGGGGTGTCGTCGTCCACTTCGAGGATGTCGCCGAGTTCCATGCCGAGGATCTTGCCGGGCCATTTGTAGAAGCAGTAGCCCGCTTCGTCCACGACCTCGGCGATGCGCCGCTGGCCGCCCTTGGAGAAGGGCAGGTGCGAGGGCATCAGCGCGCCCTTGATGAGCTTCAGGGTTCCGAAGATGTATAGAATGTTGAAGGGGACGATTTTTTCGGGCTGTTCGTCCCGTTCCATGACGAGATAGGTCTTTGGAAAATTTCCGCCGCTGTAGGTCTTGTACAGCTTCATCCTTCTCCCCGCATCCGCTGCGCCGCCGCGAGGGGCCGCGCCCCGTTTCCCGCCGACCAGCCGTTCCATGGTGTCGCCCGGATGTATCATGTATGGGATACAGGCGCGGCATTGCGAACTGCTGCGTGTGAACATAGCCCAAAAACGGTATACGCGCAATGGGCGTCGGCGGGGGATTTCTGTCCTGCGAGGGGGCGTCCCGGGGGCGGCCCGCTCCGCCTGCCGCCCGCCTGCGGGATGCACGTGCGCGGAGTCCGTGGACCAGGATAAGGGGCGTCGCCTGTCGCCCGCCCGCGGGATGCGCCCCGGCGGCCACGGGGCAGCCCGCAGGGTGCGCGCAGCTCCCCCCGCAGCATCCTGGCCGACGTTGCGAGCCCGGCCAGGGCTGCCCCTGCCGGGCGCGCGCGTGCCCCCGTGGCGGGGTTCCGGCTCTGGGGCCGCGACGCCGGGGCCGCCTGCCCGGGCGCACGAGCGTTCCCCTGTGGGGCTTGGGCCCTGGGTCCGCGATGCCAGGGCCGCTTTGCCCGGGTGGCCATGTTTTCCGGCGGGGCGCGGGCCTTGTGGCGGCTGGGGCCGCGTCCGTCCGCCGTGCGCGCAAACGTTCCCGGCCTGCCACGGGGCTGCCATCCGCCGGGCCTAGGCTGCGGCCATGACGCTGACTGTCCTGCGACCGCATGGGCCTGGCGGTGCCGTGCGCGCGGCCTGTCCTTTCCTGGGCGCCTGCGCCGCCCCCCGGGGGCCGTATTGCCGCGACCGGACCCGGGCGCGGCTGTGCCTGCGCCATCTGGCCCTGCGCAAGGGCCGGGGGTGGCCCGAGCCCGTGCCCGCCCCGGCCTGAGGCGGCGCGGCGCGTTGCGGGGGAGGGTGCGCCGGGCTCCGTCAGCCCCGGGCCCGGGGCCGGGGGCCGGGCAGGGGGCAGGAGAAGCCGAAGGGGCACCACGCACAGTGCGGCCCCGGGGCGGCCTCGAAGCGCTCGTCCTCGCGCATGTGGCGCACCAGCAGGCGCACGGCCAGGGGCGTCAGCTCGGTCAGGGCCGTTTCGCGCTCGTGGGGCACCATGCGCTCGCCGAACAGGGGCTTTTCCGCGCCGCTGTCGCGCAGCTCCACCCAGGCCGCGTTGGCGGGCAGGATGTCGGTGGTCTGCCAGTAGAGCCAGCCGTAGAGCGGCAGCTGCACGCCGCGCAGGGCCGCGTGCAGGTCGGCCAGCAGCCCGGGGTCGCGCCCGGGCTCCCAGGCCTCCACGCGCTCCCACAGCGCCTCGTCGCGCCAGGCCGACAGCGGCGGGGGGGCCAGGGCCCCGGTCTTGTAGTCCAGCACCACGTCGCCGCCCGGGCGGCGGTCCACGCGGTCCAGCGTGCCTTCCAGGCGCACGTCCAGTGCGTCCACGGCCAGGGCGGCCTGCACCGGGTGTTCCAGCAGCACAACGGTGGTCTCGGGCGAGCTGGCCAGGAAGCGGCGCAGCCGTTCGCGGCCCACGGCCCGCAGGCCCAGGCGCAGGTCGTAGGGCATCTGGCGGAAGAAGGGCGCGGCCTCCAGGCGGGCGGAGAACTCGTCCAGCAGGGGGGCCGGGTCCAGGGCCGCGAGGTTCGTGCGTCGCTCGCGCAGCGGGGCCAGGAAATCCTTGAGCACGGCGTGGACCAGGGTGCCCAGCTCGCGGTGGTCGCCGTCCTCGCTGACGGTGTCGGGCTCGCGCAGGGGCGTCAGGCGCTTGTGGAAGAAGCGCAGCGGGCAGGCGAGGTAGTCGTCCAGCAGGCTGGGCGACAGGGCGCGGGTGGTGAGCAGGCGTTGCAGGCGGGCGTGGATGGCCGGGGTCTTGGCCAGCCCCGGGGTGGGCCGGGGCAGGGGCCGCACGGGCAGGGCCAGGGTGTCCAGGGGCCCGCCGTCGTTGCCCCGGACGATGCGGCCCAGGCGTTTTTCCTCTTCCCACAGCAGTTGTTCCACGAAGCGGCTGCGCACGCTGCGCCCGCCCAGGGGCCCGCTGCCGGAGACGCCGGTGTGGTAGAACAGGTGCACCTCGCGGGCCCCGGCCACCAGGCGGTGGAAGTTGTGCGCCGCCACCTGGGCGCGCTGGCGGGCGTCGGGCAGGCCCAGCAGGGCGCGCAGCGGGTCGGGCAGCAGCGGGTCGTGGGCCGGGGAGCCGGGCAGGTGCTCTTCGGTGGCGTCCAGCACGCAGACCCGCGCGAAGCGCAGCAGGCGCGATTCGAGCATGCCCAGCACCTGGAGCCCGGTCAGCGGCTCGGCCTCGAAGGGCACGCGCTCGGCGGCCAGCATCTGGCGCAGGATGGAGAACAGCACGCCCTGCCCGGCGGGGTCGCGGCTGATATGGCTGTCCGTGAGTGCGGGCACGACCACGGCGGTCAGGCGGTAGAGGCATTCGGCGTCCACGGGGAAGCGGTGCCAGGTCTGCTCGCCGCCCTCGGGCACCAGGGCCCGGGCCAGCCCCAGCAGGGCCCGGCCCAGGGCCTCCAGGCTGCCCAGGCCCTCGAAGGCCGTGAGGCAGGCCTCCAGGGCCTCGCGCAGCAGGGCCAGGGCCTGCTCCGGGTCCGCCTCCGGGGGCAGGGTGCCTTCGGGCAGGGCCGCCGGGTCGGGGGCCCAGTCCAGGGGCGCGAACACGGTGCCGCCCCGGCGGATGGCCCGCTCCATCTCGCGCAGCAGCCCGCGCAGGGGCAGCCCGGGCCGGGGTTCGAGCATCTTCACATAGGGGTGGCGGATCAGCGCCACCACCTCGCGCCAGGCGTAGCGCCCTGGGCCGGGCGAGGTCTCCTGGAGCCGCAGCACGGTTTCCACCAGCCGCAGCAGGCTGGAGCGCGCCAGGGGGTAGCCCATGGAGATGTTCACGTCCTTCACGGGCAGGTGATGCAACACGGGCATCAGCGCGCCGGTGTCGGGCAGGATCACGGCGGTGTCGCCGTGGCCCTGCCGGGCGCCGGGGTCGGCCAGCACGGCGCGCAGGGCGCCCAGCTGCGAATGCAGGTCGAAGCCTTCGTGGAAGCGCACTGCGGGCGCGGTGTCCTGGGCCGCGGGGCCCAGGGGTTCGGCCCGGGCGTGCCAGTCGGCCAGCCAGCGGGCGTGCTCGCGGCAGGCCCAGTGGGCGCGGGCGGGGTTCCGGGCCAGGGCCGGGTCGGAGTGCCAGACCACCTGGGCCGTTTCGGCCTCGGCCAGGGCGCGCAGCACGGCCATTTCCGTGCCTGTGGGCGCGTGGAAGCCGACCAGGAAGACCTGCCACCCGGCCAGCAGGGCGGGCAGCTCGTCCGCCCGGCGCGCCACGCGGGCGGCGTCCAGCCCCGGGGTGGTCCAGCCCCGGGCGTCCAGGGCGCGCAGGTAGCCGTCGTGGATGGCCCGCAGGCGTTCGAGCAGGGCGGCGGCGGTGTCGTGGACCTCGCCCTGGAGGTGGTGCAGGTCCTGGGGCGTGGCGCCGTGGCGCAGCAGTTCTTCCATCAGCCCGGCCAGGTGGCGGCCCCAGGGGAAGAAGCGCTCGGGCGCGGCGGCCAGCGCGCGCAGGGGGCCGGGGCGGGGCAGGGCGGCCACGGCCTCGCGCAAAAGGCCCACGCGGTCCAGCAGGCCCGCCGTGCGCAGGGGCGCGGGGTCCAGCTCGCGGGCCAGGGCGGGCAGCCACTGGTCCACCGCCGTCATGCGCGGCAGAAACAGCGGCTTGGGCACGTCGGCGCGGGTGGCCAGATGGTGCATCAGGTGCCGCGCCGGGCGGCGGTGGGGGAAGACCACGAGACAGCGCCGCAGGTCCGCCCCGCCGGGGCCGTTCGGGCCCAGGAGCAGGTCGGCCAGGGCGGCGATGCAGTCCGCGCGCCAGTCCGCCACCAGGATGGGCTTCATGGCGGGCCCGCCCCGAGTTCGCGTGCCAGGTCGTTTTCGTCCAGCACCTCGATGCCTGCGGCCTTGAGGACGGCGGCCAGCACGCCGTCGCCGGGCACGCGCCGTCCGCTGAAGGTGCCGTCGTAGACCTGCCCGCTGCCGCAGGAGGGCGAACCGGCCTTGAGCACGGCGCGGGTGGCGCCGAAGAGCTGGGCCAGGCGCAGGGCCTCCTGGGCGCCGCAGTGGAATTCGGCGCTCTGGTCCACCCCCAGGCGGTTGACCACCCGCGCGGGGCAGCCCGGCGCCCCGGGTACGATCTCGCACGGCGGGCGCGGGGTGGGCAGGCCGCCCAGCTGCTCGGGGCACACGGGCAGGGCCACGCCCTGGCGGATGAGGTCCAGCACGGCGTTCACGGCCTTGCGCTCGCCGTTGTAGCGGCTGTGGATGCCCGCCAGGCAGGCGCTGACCACGTAGCGCACGGGACGGGCGCCGGAAGAATCGTTCATGGCCGCACCTCGCGCACGGTCTTGAGGTCCAGGTAGAGGATCACGGCGCGCATGGCGGGCGCAACGCGCGCCGCGCCGTCCATGGCCGCCAGCAGGGCCATGTAGTCGCGCACCTGGCGCTCGTGGTCCGGGCTGGGCTGGCCGGTCTTGTATTCCACCACCACGGTCTCGTGGGCGTCGGTGACCAGCAGGTCCGGGCGGCGCTCGGTGCCCTCGGGGGTCAGGATGGGGCATTCGGGGTGCCCGCGCTCGGCCCAGCCCGGGAACTCCGGCAGCCCGAGCACCCAGTCCAGGATGCCCCGGACCTCGGCGGCCACGGCCTCGCGCGCGGCCTCGCCCGGGGGCAGCAGGTCGGTGTGCACGGCCACGGCGGCGCGGGCGGCGCGTTCGGGGTCCAGCCCGCCGGGGCGGCGCAGGCGGTCCAGGGCGTCGTGGACCAGGGTGCCCCGGGCCCGGGCGTCGAACACCGGGCCGCCGCCGAAGAGCGCCTCGCGCGGCACGTCGTGGCTGAA
This sequence comes from Desulfocurvus vexinensis DSM 17965, assembly GCF_000519125.1. Lineage (NCBI taxonomy): Bacteria > Pseudomonadati > Thermodesulfobacteriota > Desulfovibrionia > Desulfovibrionales > Desulfovibrionaceae > Desulfocurvus > Desulfocurvus vexinensis. The sequence continues at coordinate 99,252 of NZ_JAEX01000006.1, read as the reverse complement.
ATGGCGGTGGATCTTCAGGCGCGGCAGCCAGGCCATGGGCGGCTCGGGGTCGGCCTCGGGCGCCGGGGCGCAGGCCGGGGGCGCGGGGGCGTCGGCCTCGGGCGGCGCGGGGGCCGCTCCTGCCGGGGCCGCCGGGGCCGCGCCGAAGGTGCAGGTCGGCCAGCCATCCGGCCCCGGGTCCCAGGGATACTCCGCCGTCAGCAGCTCCAGGGCGCGCACCAGGGGCCGCTGGCTGCGGTAGTGCGTGGTGGCCGTGAGCAGGCAGTACAGCTCCTCTTCGGCGCGCGTCCAGGCCACATAGAGCAGGTCGAGCTGTTCCAGCAGGGTCCGCGCGGCGTGCTCGTGGTAGGCGGGGCCCATCTCGCGGCGCAGGGGCGCCAGCAGGCGCAGGCCCTGGCAGTCCACAGGCGTGGGCTCGCCGCCGGGCTCGAAGCGCCAGTGGTGGAAGGGCACCACGACCACCGGGAATTCCAGGCCCTTGGCCTGATGGATGGTCATGATGCGCACGGCGTCCACGGACTCGGGCAGGGGCACCTTCTCGCCCGAGGCTCCGGCGTCCCAGAAGTCCAGGAACGCCGCCAGGGACTGGTGGCCCTCGCGTTCGGCCTGGTGCACGATCTCCATGAAGCGGCGCACGTAGGGCGCGCCGTCCGGGTGGCGCTCCAGCACGCGCAGGTCGCGCACGGCCTCGCTCACGGCGTCGTAGGGCGTCATGAACCCGGCCTTGCGCACGCAGCGGGCCAGGAAGCGTTCGGCCACGTCCGGCCAGGCTTCGCGCAGGCGCTGGTAGAGCCCGCCGTGGTCCTGTCCGGCCAGCCAGTCTGTCAGCCCGGTCCGCGTGAGCCCCGCGCAGGGCAGGAAGATCTCCTCGCCGCTGACGAATTCCCACAGGGCCAGGTCGTCCAGGGGGTAGTCCAGGAAGCGCAGCCAGGCCACGAGCTGGCGCACCAGCGGATGCGCGCCCAGGGCCAGGCTGTTCTCGGTGATCACCGGCAGGCCCCAGTCCAGCAGCCAGCCCGCCACCAGGGCGGCCTCGGTATTGTCGCGCACCAGCACGGCCACCTCGCCCGGGGCGCGGCGCGTGCGCAGCTCCGCGAACAGCTCGCGCAGGTGCGCGCGCACGGCCTCCGCCAGGGCGTCCTTGTTGCCGTCCGGCGGCTCCACGCGCGTCAGGCGCACGAAGCCGCCCGCGTTTTCGGGGGGCTTGCGGGACGGGGGCAGGGTCTGGACGCAGCCCGCAAAGGCCTCGGTCATGGCCTGGGCCAGCAGGTCCACGGCGGGGGGCGGGCCGCTTTGGAGCATGGCCGCAGCCACGGCCCGGGCCGTTTCCGGCGTTTCCAGCCGCGTGAAGAAGGCGTTGTTGAAGGCCACCACCTCGGGGCGGCTGCGCCAGTTGTGGGGCAGGCTGGCCCGCACGGGGGGCGCCATGGCCGCCAGCTCCGGCTGGGCGGGCACCTCGTCGAACAGCCGCGCGTCGCCCCCGCGCCAGCCGTAGATGGCCTGCTTCACGTCGCCCACCAGCAGCACGCTGCCGCCCTTGGACAGGCATTCCTCCGCCAGGGGCGAGAGCGCGCGCCACTGGGTGCGGCTGGTGTCCTGGAATTCGTCCACCAGCATGTGGCGCAGGCGCGTGCCCAGGCGGCAGAAGGCGTCGGGCGCGCCGCATTCGGCGAGCATGGTGGCGACCATGGCCTCGCAGCGCGCGGTGGGCAGCACGTTGCGCGTGGCTTGCAGCCCGTCCAGCACCGCGAGCATCAGGTCGGCCAGGGCCACCAGGGCGGCCATGTCGCGCGCGGTGCGCAGGACGGGCCCCTGGCTGGCGCAGGCCGCGTAGGCCTCGCACAGGGCGGCGTAGGCCGCGTCCAGGGCCGCGCTGCCCCGGCCCCGGGAGGCCGCGTTCAGGCAGTCGTCCACGCTGGCCTTGGTGGCGAAGGTGTCGGAGGGCAGCTTGCCGCCGGGGGTGCTGGCTGCGCACTTGTCGAGAAATTTGACGAAATTGGCGTTGGCCTGCAACCCGTCCAGCAGCGGTTGCACGGCCCGGGCGACCCGGGCGAGGTCGGCGTGCAGGGCGGCGAGGGCGGCGTGGATGCGCCGGGGGTCGGTTTCGCAGGGCGCGTCGTTCTTCAGGCGCCAGGCCAGCACCTTGCCCAGGCGTTCGCGGAAGTGCCCGCCCAGCAGGAATCCCGGGCGGCCCTCCAGGTGCAGCATGGTTTCCAGGGCGCTGGCCAGCAGGCGGCGTTCGGGGCCGTCGTGGTCCTCGGCGGCGGCCAGCACGGGGTCCAGCAGGTCGTCGAAGACCTCCTCCAGGCCGAACAGGGCCTGGAAGTCCGGCGCCAGCCCGGCCTCCAGGGCGAACAGGCGCATGACGAGGTGCAGCAGGCTGTCGATGGTGCGGATGTTGAGCTGGTCGTAGCGGCGCAGGATGCGCGCCAGCCACAGGGCGGCCTCGTCGCGGCTCCAGGGGGCGTCGTCGGCGCCGCCCCGGCCCAGGGCGCAGGCCTTGAGGCGGCCCACCACGCGCTCCTTCATCTCGGCGGCGGCCTTGTTGGTGAAGGTCACGGCCATGATTTCGGGCCAGCCGTGGCGCGGGGCGGCGGCCCGGGCGCAGGCCGGGGGCGCGTCGTCGCCCGCGTCGGACCCGGCCAGCAGCTCCAGGAAGCGCCCGGTCAGGGCGTAGGTCTTGCCCGCCCCGGCGGAGGCCTTGAGCTGGATGAACCGCGCGGCGTCAGGCATGGCCGGGCGCGGCCTCCCTGGCGGCGCGCAGGCGCCGCCCGTCCCAGACCACCAGGACCACGGCGCCCAGGATCAGCCCGGCGCCGAGCCAGCCCGCTGCCGTGAAGCGCTCGCCCCACCACAGATAGGCCACCACGGCAGCCACCACCGGCTCCAGGGTCGCCACCACGGCGGCGCGCGTGGCCTCCAGGCGGCGCAGCCCGGCGTAGTACACGGAATAGGCGCCCCAGGTGGAGAGCAGGCTCACGGCGACGATGGCCGCCCAGGCTCCGGCGCCCTTGGGGCTGAATTCCACGAAGGGCAGCAGCAACAGCGCCCCCAGGGGCAGGGCGTGCAGGAAGAGCACCGGGGTGGGGTAGCGCCGCAGGCGGCCTTTGCCGAAAATGTAATACATGGCATAGGTCAGGCCCGAGAGCAGACCCAGGAGCACGGCCTTGGGCGTGGCGCTCACGCCCTGGCCCGCCTCCGGGCCCAGCACGCCGCTGACGCAGGCCACGCCTGCCAGGGTGGCGGCCACGGCGCCGAGTTTGGCGGCGCTCATGCCCTCGCCCAGTAGCCCCCAGGCCGCCAGGGCCACCCAGGCCGGGGCCGTGTACATCAGCACCGAGGCCAGGGCCGCGCCGCCTTCCTGGATGGCCAGCTGGTACACGCCGTAGAAGGCGGCGATGCAGACCACCCCGAATCCGGCCATGGCCAGCCGGTCGGCGGGCTCCACGCGCAGGCTGTCGCCCCGGGCCAGGGCCTGGACGGCGAAGGGCGCGAAGGGGATGACGCAGCGCCAGAAGGCGACCTCCAGGGGCTGCACGCCCAGGGAGAAGGCGTATTTGGCCACGGGGCCCAGGCCGCCCCACAGCACGGCTGCGCAAAGCACGTAGAGATATCCGCGAAAGGCCATCTGTCCCCCCTGCTCCCGGCTGCCTCGGTCCGGGAGCAGGGTGGCAGAGCCGGGGGTGAAAAGCAATGCCTAAGGCTGGCTGTTCTCCTGGCCGTCCTTGGCGTTGCGGCTGCCGCCCAGCAGGTTGCGCAGCCCCGAGCCCAGGCCTTCCAGGGCGCCCTTGCCCGTGTCGATCACCCCCTGGCCCGCCTTGCCCGGCAGGCCGAGCACGCCCTGGGCCAGGCCCTTGACGAACTCGGCGCTGTCCAGGGACACGGAGGGGTCGGTGAGCGGCCCGCGCACGGTGAAGGGGATGCGCGGCACGGCGGTCACGTCCACCACGGCCTTGTAGTCGATGGTTCCGGCCGCGAGGTCCACGGCGCCCTTGCCCAGGCCCTTCAAATTGTCGGCGCTCAGGGCGGTGTCGCCCGTGGTCAGCACGCCCTTGGCGATGGCGAAGGTGGCGCTGATGTCCTTGAAGCGCTGCTGGCGCTCGGCCTTTTCCACACGGCGCTGGGGGTCGCTGGCGGCGGCCTGGGCGCGCACGGCCTCGGGGATGATCTGGAAGCCCTTGAAGGCGCCGTCGGTGAGCGCCAGGGCGCCCTTGCCCGACAGGGAGCGGACCATGGTCTTCCACTGCTCCCCGGTGGCGGCCAGGGTCAGGTCCAGGGCCGTGGTGCCGGTGACCTTGTCCTGGCCGGTGAGGTCGGCCAAAAGCCCGCCCAGGGCCATGCCCGCCAGGCCGAGGTCCAGGCTGGTCCTGGGCTCCTGGCCGCGCACGTCGGCGGTGAGCCCGGCCTTGAGCTGCCCGCCGTACAGCCCGGCGGACAGCGGCGAGACGCGCAGCACGCCGTCCTTGGCCGTGACGGTCAGGTGCACGTCGTTCATGCGGACCTTGGACACGGTCAGGGCGGCCACGTCCAGGGTGCCGTTCACGTCCAGGGCGCGCAACTGCTCCTTGGGCAGGCCGGAGCCGTCCTGGCCGGCGGGCGCCGGAGTGCCCGGCGTGCCCGCGCCGGGGGCGCCGGGGGCGTCCTTGCCGCCGCCCTGGGCCTGGGCCGGAGGCATGTAGCGGTCGGCGTCCAGGGCCGTGGCGGCCAGGGTGAAGCGCAGGGCCGGGCGCGTGAAGCCGTTCACCGCGGCCTGGCCGCTGAGGCTGGTGTCGTCCACGTTCAGGCGCAGGTCGGACAGGGCCAGGGTGTCGCGCGTGGCCTTGGCGCGCACGGCCAGGGCCGCGCTGGTCAGGGCGGCGGGGTCGGCGGTGGCCACGGGGTCGAGGCCCAGGGCGGCCATGAGGGCCTTGGGGTTGAAGGTGTCCAGGGTCAGCACGGCGTCCAGGGCCGGGGCGGTGCTGGCGTGGGCCACGGTGGCCTCGCCCGCAGCCTTGAGGCCGTAGGCCGTCAGGGTCAGGCCCCGGGCGGCGAAGGTGTCGGCGGCCAGATCGGCCAGCAGCTCGCCGCCGAGGGTGATGCGCGCCGCGCCGCCGGGCACGGCCTGCCCCGTGGCGTCGAGGGTCAGGGCCAGGCCGCGCAGGGCCACGGTGGCGAAATCCGGCCCCGGGTCCAGGCGGCCCTTGAGGTCCAGCGTGGCGTCCAGGGCCGGGTCGCTGGCCGAGAGGGCGGCCTTGAGGGTCAGGTCCAGGGGCTGGCTGGGCGCCAGGGGGCCGGTGCTCAGATCGAGGCCCGTGACGGCGTAGCGCGCGCCGGACTGCTGGTCGTCCCAGGTCAGGGTGGCGTCGGCCAGGCGCAGGGCGCCCACTTCCAGGGCCCCCAGGATGCCCAGGGCGGGCGGCCCTTCCGGGGTCCGGGGTTCGGCGGCGGGCTGGGCCGGGGCGGCGCCTTCCGGGGCCGCCAGACGCTCGCGGATGTCATCGAAGCTGGCCCGGCCCGAGGCATCGCGCGCCAAGCGCAGCACCAGCCCCCGCACGAGCACATCGCCCACCTGCACCTGCCCGGAGAGCAGCGGCAGCAGCCGGACCTTCACGTCCACCTCGCCCAGTTCGGCCATGGGCGCCTCGCCGAAGCCCGGGGCGTTGGACAGGGCCACGCGGTCCATCTCCACGCCCAGCCAGGGGAAGAACGACAGGCGCATGTCGCCGCCGAAGGTCAGCTCGCGCCCGGTGCGTTCGCGCACGGCCTTGGCGGCCTCGGCCTTGATGAAGCCGGTGTCCACCACGCTGACCAGGATTATGGCGGCCACGGCCAGCAGGGCCACGGCCAGCCCGGCGGCCAGGGCGGAATACTTGACGATGGGTTTCATGGCGTCTCCGGGGTTGAGGGTCGCGCGGGCGCGAAAAAAGCCCACCCTTGCCGGAATGATACCCGGGAAGGGCGGGCCTTTCAACCGCCGGAGGAAAAGAGGCTACCTGGGGGTTTCCAGCGAGACCTCCAGGGTGAAATCGCCGCTTGGCGTGCTGAAGGGCACGGCCAGGATGGGCTCGCGCGAGATGTGCGAGATGGAGTGGTTCTCGCCGGTGACCACCGAGGGGATGCCCGCCTCCAGGCGCATGCCGAGCATTTCCAGGCCGCGCCGGGTCTGGCCGGAGATCATGTTGGTCAGCTCGCCCACGGCGTCGCGCACGTCCTGGTTCAGCTCCGTGACCGGCTCGCCGAGCATGTTGCCCACCACGGCCAGGATGCAGGCCCGGGTGAAGGTCACGGACATGGTGCCGTTGCGGTCGCCGGTGATGCCGATGACGCCGGTCACGTCGCCGCTGGCCACGGTGTCCTTCTTCATGAAGGGCTTGCCCGGCGTGACCTCGATCATGGCCATGGTGCTGATGACGTTCTTCACGGCGTCCAGGAACGGGCGGACGATCTTGGCGTCTTCCTTGACATTCATGGGGAGGAATCCTTTGCCTTGGGGTTGTGGTGCCTTTGGTCACGATAGCAGCGCCGCAGGGGCGAAGCAACAGGGCGGCCCGAATTTTCGCGCCCTGGCAGGCTGCCTCAACATGGCGAGCTGTTGCGGTGCTCAAAAAATTCAAGCCGCGCGTCTGCCTTGCCACGCGGTGGTCCCGGATTTTTTCGCGCCCCGGGAAAAGGGATGTCCAGCGGTCTCCTAGGGGGCGGCAGGGCCGGGGATGGTCACGGGCAGGCGCCCGGGGGCCGGGGCCAGGCCGAAGACCGCCCGGGCCAGCGCCAGGACCTGGGCCGGAGCGTCGGACCACGCCGCCAGCAGGCACGGGGCGCCGGGGGTCAGGGCCGCGTCGTAGGGCACGTCCAGCGAGGCCGTCACCAGCCGGGGCCCCAGGCCCGCCGCCAGCAGCTCGTTGACCAGGGCGGCCTGGCCGGGGTTCCTGTCCGCCCGGCGGGTCAGCACCACCACCTGGGCGGCGCCGCGCGCGGCGGCCACCGCCTGGGCCCGCTCGGCGGCCTGGGGGTTCTCGGCGGGGCGCAGCACGGCGAAGCGGGGCGCCAGGGCGGTGAAGGCCCCGGCGGCCTGCGGCCCTGCCCCGGGCCAGAGCAGCAGCCCCGGCGCGTCCCGGTCCAGGGGCAGGGCGGCCTCGCGGTCGCGCAGCAGGGTGATGGACGCCTCGGCGAGCTGGCGCACGGCCTCGCGGTCCTCGGGGGTGTCCACTGCGGCGGGGTCGGCGTGCGGCAGCCCGTCGGGCTGGGCCAGGCCGTAGGCCAGCTTCACCAGCAGGATGCGCCGCACGGCCTCGTCCAGCCGGGCCATGGGGATTTCGCCGCTGTCCACGGCCTGGATCATGCGCCGCACGACCCCGGGCTGCTCCGCCGGGCTGTGGCCCTTGTCGGCGCCGAAGCACAGCAGGTCGGCCCCGGCCAGCAGGGCGCGCACGGCGGCCTCGCCCGGGCCGTAGCGGGCGTCGATGGCGCCCATGCCCAGGGAATCGCTGACCACCAGCCCGTCGAAGCCCAGCTCGCCGCGCAGAAGCCCCTCCAGCACCCGGGCGGACATGGTGGCGGGCAGGCCCGGCTCGGGCTCCACGGCGGGCACCTCCACATGGGCCGTCATCACCGCCGGGACCCCGGCCCCGATGGCCGCCGCGAAGGGCACAAGCTCCACGGCGCGCAGGCGCTCCAGGGCGTGCGGCACCGTGGGCAGGCGCACGTGGGAGTCGAAGCCCGTGTCGCCGTGGCCGGGGAAATGCTTGGCGCAGGCGATGACGCCCTCCTCGCGGTAGGCGCGCACGGCGGCGGCCCCGAAGCGGGCGACCAGCCCGGGGTCCTCGCCGTAGGCGCGCACGCCGATGATGGGGTTGGCGGGGTTGGAGTTCACGTCCACCACCGGGGCCAGGTTCATGTTGATGCCCAGGGCCTTGAGCTGGCGGGCGGTGACGCGCGCGGCCAGGGCGGCGGCGTCCGCGCTGCCCGTGGCGCCCAGGGCCATGTTGGGCGGCGTGGCGGCGAACCCCCGACGCAGGCGGGCCACGGGGCCGCCCTCCTGGTCCACGGCCATGAACAGCCCCAGGCGGTGGGGCCCGGCCAGGGCCAGGGCCTGGGCCGCAGTGGTCAGCCGGGCGACCTGGGCCATGTCGTGCACGTTGCCCGCGCTGTCGTAGAGCAGCAGTCCGCCCACGTGGTGCGTGGCGATCATCGTGGCCAGCCCGGGCGAGAGGTCCGGGCCCTCGAAGAAGACCAGCAGGGTCTGGCCGACCTTTTCGGGCACGCTCATGGCCGCGAGCAGGGCCTCGGCGCGGGCAGGGAGGTCGGCCCCGGCGCGGGCCGGGGCGGCGGAGCCCGGCCAGGGCAGCAGGGCCAGGGTGGACAGCAGCAGCAGGGCCAGGGCGCGGCCCGGGAGGAGGAGGATACGCATGGGCGGCAGGGTACGCACTGGCGCGGCGCTGTCAACTGCCGCGATACGGCTTCGGGCACAAGGATTTTTGGGCCGGGCCCGGCGCAAGATTTTCCGGTGTGGTTCCACGGCGCTTCCCGGCATCCGGGGCAAGGCTTCGGTTGACCTGTACCTGGTTCCCTAGCGGCTCCATGTGAAATACGGGACACATCCCCGACCCCCCTTGCGGATGCGGCCCCGGGCGGATAGGTTGTATTGACGGGGAGATTTGGGTATTGCCCCTGCGGGCGGGATACCCTGGCGGCCATGGCCGACAGAACCGTACACTTTCGTTTTTATGTTTTTCATATTTGTCAATCGACCCAGGCGACCCCAGGCGCCCCCGGGTGGCGGGCCGGGTCGGAAGGAACGCAGCGTGACGCGATACGGAGCACCCGAGGCGGGGCAGACCTGCCTGCTCGACCTGGAAAGCCTGACCCAGCTGGTGGGCCACGCGGGCATCGCCCTCTTCGTGCTCGACGGGGCCGGGCGGCTGGCCGAGGCCAACGCGGCCTGGCTGGCCATGCACGGCTACGCCGAGCCCGGGCAGGTGCTGGGCCGCCCCCTGGCGGAGTTCGTGGGCGACGAGGCGCTGGTGCGCGATTGGCTGGGGCAGGCCGAGTCGGCGGACTGCGCCCTGGCCCGCACGGGCGAGCTGGGCTTTCGCCGCGCCGACGGCAGCCTGGGCCGCGCGTTGTATACCGTGTGCCGCCGCGCCGCCGGGCGCCTGGAAGGGCTGCTGGTGGACGTGAGCGCCCGGGCCCTGGCCGAGGAGCGCCTGCGCGAGGCCAACGCGGCCCTGCGCGGCGAGGTCGCCCAGCGCGCTGGCGAACTCAAGGCCGCCGTGCGCGACCTCCTGCGCTCCAAGGGCAGCCTGCGCACCCTGCTGGAAAACACCCGCGAGGCGGTGTTCGTCCATGGCCTGGACGGGCGCATCGTCGAGGTCAACGCCGAGATGCTGCGCATGTACGGGGCCACGCCCGAGCAGGCCCGGGGCGCCGACGTGACGCGCTTCATGGGCCGCGACAACCCCCTGGAAGAGCTGCCCGGGTACTGGGGCCAGGCCATGCGCGGCGAGGTGGTGACTTTCCCCTGGGTCGGACGGCGCCTGGACGATGGGCGCGAGTTCCCGGTAGAGGTGGTCATGCGCGGCATCGTCCTGGAGGACGGGGAGTTCGTGCTGGCCAACGTGCGCGACGTGACCGAGGCGGCCCGGGCCCGCGAGCAGCTCGAACTGTTCGGCAAGGTGTTCGAGAACGCCCTGGAGGGCATCACCATCACCGACGCCAACGGCACCATCCTCTCGGTGAACCCCGCCTTCACCTCCATCACCGGCTACAGCCCCGAGGAGGCCCTGGGCCAGAACCCGCGCATCCTGCGCTCGGACCGCCACGACAGGGAATTCTACCGCGCCATGTGGCAGGCCCTGGTGCGCCGGGGCCGCTGGGAGGGCGAGATATGGAACCGCCGCAAGAGCGGCGAGGTCTACCCGGAGTGGTTGTCCATCAGCAGCATTCCCGGCAAGGGCCAGGCGCGCTACATCGCCGTGTTCCACGACATTACGGAAATGAAGAACAAGGAGAGCCAGATTCTCTACCAGGCCAACCACGACCCGCTCACGGGGCTGCCCAACCGCCTGGCCGTGCGCGAGCGGCTGGAGCTGGCCGCCGCGCGGGCCAGCCGGGCCGGGCACCGGGTGGCCGTGCTGTTCGTGGACCTGGACGATTTCCGCAACGTCAACGACGCCCTGGGCCACGCCGTGGGCGATGAGATCCTGGTGGAAATGGCCCGGCGCCTGCGCCGCCTCGTTTCGGGCGGCGACACCCTGGCCCGGCTGGGCAGCGACGAGTTCGTCCTGCTGCTGGGCGCGGTGCGCGACGAGAGCGAGGCCGCCCAGCTGGCCGAGCGCGTGGCCAAGCGCATGCACCGGCCCTTCCGGGCGCGCGGGCACGAGGTCTTCCTGTCGGCCAGCATCGGCATCGCCTATTTCCCCGACGACGGCACCGACGCCGACGAGGTGCTCAAGAGCGCCGACCTGGCCATGTCGCGGGCCAAGGAGCTGGGCAAGAACACCTACTCCCTGTACACTCCGCAGATGAACGAGCGCGTCAACCGCCGCATCCGCCTGGAGGGCGACATGCGCCGGGGCATGATGCGCCACGAGTTCGAGCCGTTCTACCAGCCCAAGATCGACGTGCGCACGGGCCGGGTCACGGGCATGGAGGCGCTGATCCGCTGGCGGCGCGAGGGCGGAAGCCTGGTGTCCCCCGGGGAGTTCATCCCCCTGGCCGAGGAGACCGGGCTCATCGTGCCCCTGGGCGAGCAGTTCAATTTCTCCGTGGCGGCGCAGATGCGCGAGATGCAGAGCCTGGGGCTGACGGATGCGGGGCTGGTGGTGTCCATCAACGTCTCGCCGCGCCAGTTCCAGCAGCACAATTTCGTGCCCCTGCTGCGGGCGACGCTGGACGCCTCGGGCCTGGCGCCCGCCCGGTTCGAGGTCGAGATCACCGAGACGGCCATCATGACCGACGTGACGCGCACGGCCTCGACCCTGGACGAGCTGCGGGCCATGGGCCTTGCGGTGTCCATCGACGATTTCGGCACGGGGTATTCGTCCCTGGCCTACCTCAAGCGCTTCCCCATCGACACGCTGAAGATCGACCAGTCCTTCGTGCGCGACGTGACGCGCAACGAGGCCGACGCGAGCATCGTGGCCACGGTCATCGCCATGGCCCGGACCATGGGCATGCGCACTGTGGCCGAGGGCGTGGAGACTGCCGAGCAGGCCGAGCTGCTGGCCCGCCTGGGCTGCGACACCCTGCAAGGCTACCTGTTCAGCCGCCCGCTGCCCTACGCGGAGTTCCAGGCCTGGCTTGCGGCCTGGCAGGCCCGCGAGCCCCGGCCCCTGCCCGGGGCCGTGCCCGCGCCGTAGGCCCGGGGGCGCCTGCCGGGGCCAAACCCGGCCGCCCGCGAAAAAACGACGGCCCGCCTTGCGGCGGGCCGTCTTTTTGTGTCGTGTCGTCGCCGCGAGGGCGGCGGGGCTACTTGATGAACAGCATTTCCTGGTAGCTCGGCAGGGCCCACAGGTCGTCGGCCACCACGCCCTCCAGGGCGTCGGCGTAGGCGCGGACCTCGAGCATGGCGGGCAGGACCTTCTCGCAGCGGTGCTTGCACTCGTCGAGCAGCGACTTGAAGTCGTGCTTGGCGATGAGCTTCTCCAGGTCGGCCACGGCCTTCTGGAGCCCGCGCAGCTTGGCGGTCACGTCCTCAAGGGCGCTGGTCACCGGCTCGATGCCCGCGATCTTCATGTTGGCGCAGGTTTCGGCCAGTTCCTTCTGGTAGCGCACGCCGGTGGGGAAGATCTGGGTCTTGGCCATCTTGGCGCACAGGGTGGCCTCGGTCATCACGGTCTTGGCGTACTGCTCGAGGTAGATCTCCTGGCGGCTGTGCAGCTCGCGCTCGGAGAGCACGCCGTAGGTGGTGAACAGCGTGACGACCTCGGGGGAGGTGATGACGGGCAGGGCCTCCACGGAGGTCTTGAAGTTGGGCAGGCCGCGCTTCTTGGCCTCCTTCTGCCAGGCGTCGGCGTAGCCGTCGCCGTTGAAGATGATGGACCCGTGCTCGTTGATGATCTCCTTGAGCAGCTTCTGCACGGCGGCGTTGAGCTTGGAGGGGTCGCCCTTGGTGGCCTTTTCCAGCCTGGTGGCGATGAAGTCCAGGGACTCGGCCATCATGGTGTTCAGCGCCACCTGGGGCCCGGCGATGGACATGTTGGAGCCCACGGCGCGGAACTCGAAGCGGTTGCCGGTGAAGGCGAAGGGGCTGGTGCGGTTGCGGTCGCCGGCGTCCATGGGCAGCGGGGGCAGGGAGTCCACGCCCACTTCCAGCAGGCCCTTGGTCTTGCAGGACTTGCACGAGCCGGTCTTGATCTGCTCGAAGATGTCGGCCAGCTGCTCGCCGAGGTAGATGGACATGATGGCCGGCGGGGCCTCGTTGGCGCCCAGGCGATGGTCGTTGCCCGCCGTGGCGACCACGGAGCGCAAGAGCGCGCCGTACTTGTGCACCGCGCGGATGGCGGCGGCGCAGAAGACCAGGAACTGGGCGTTCTCGTGCGGGGTGTCGCCGGGGTCGAAGAGGCTGCCCAGGGTGGCGTTGCCGATGGAGTAGTTCAGGTGCTTGCCCGAGCCGTTGATGCCCGCGAAGGGCTTCTCGTGCAGCAGGCAGGCCATGCCGTAGCGCTTGGCCACGCTTTTCAGGGTGGTCATGACCATCTGGTTGTGGTCGGTGGCCAGGTTGGAGGTCTCGTAGATGGGCGCGATCTCGAACTGGCCAGGGGCGACCTCGTTGTGGCGGGTCTTGACCGGGACGCCGAGCTTGTACAGCTCGTGCTCGACCTCGAGCATGAAGGCCAGCACGCGGCGCGGGATGGCGCCGAAGTAGTGGTCCTCGAACTCCTGGCCCTTGGCGGACTTGGCGCCGAACAGGGTCCGGCCGCACAGCAGCAGGTCGGGGCGGGCGAAGTAGAAGTTGCGGTCCACCAGGAAGTATTCCTGCTCGGGCCCGGCGTAGGAATTGACGCGCTCGCCGGTGTCCTTGCCGAACAGGGCCAGCACGCGGCGGGCCTGCTTGTTCAGGGCCTGGCCGGAGCGCAACAGCGGGGTCTTCTTGTCCAGGGCCTCACCGGTCCAGGAGACGAACGCGGTGGGGATGCACAGGAAGGTGCCGTTGGGGTTCTCCAGGATGTAGGCGGGGCTGGTCACGTCCCAGGCGGTGTAGCCGCGGGCCTCGAAGGTGGCGCGCAGGCCGCCGGAGGGGAAGCTGGAGGCGTCGGGCTCGCCCTGCACCAGCAGCTTGCCCTCGAACTCGGCGATGGCCCCGCCCTTGCCGTCGGGGGTCAGGAAGCTGTCGTGCTTCTCGGCGGTCAGGCCGGTCAGCGGGAAGAACACGTGGCAGTAGTGGGTGGCGCCCTTGGAAACGGCCCATTCCTTCATGGCGGCGGCCACGGGCCCGGCGATGGAGGGGTCGAGCTTCTCGCCCTTCTCGATGGTCTTGTGCAGGGATTTGTAGACGTCCCTGGGCAGCATCGCGCGCATGACCTTGTCGTTGAAGACGTTGGAGCCGAAAAGGTCGGTCGGCTTGATGGTCGCGAAGCTCAAGGGCTCGGAGAGCGGCTTGTAGCTGTTGATCGCGGCGATGGCGTTCAGGCGGGCCTGGTATCCACTCATGTTCGAATCTCCTTGGTGCGGTATGGGACATTACCTGGGGCGGCCGGGGTGCCTCCGGCCTGGGCCAGCAAAATATCTGCGTTCTTCACGTTACCAAAGAACGGGCCAACTCGGTGTTCACCTGTTATTTCAAGGCGCTGCCTGCCGTCTGACCACCGGGGCATGGTCCGGATTTGCATTTTTGTTACTAAAATGCCCGGCGTTTCAGGCTGTGAGTTACAGAAATGTAATCCTCCTCTGTTTTTCGTGCCCGCCGCCAGGGCCGGGGCGCGGGAAAGTCCTTGACCGTGATAGATTGTTCTGGAATGAACCCGGTTTGGCGCCTTGCCCGGCTTGCGGGCGGTTTCGCGGGCCCCGGGGGTCCGCATTCCGCGCCTGTGGCGGCCCGCTTCCGCCGCCCAGGCTCCCGGCCCGGGCCCGGGGCGCGGCCAGGACCTCGACGCGGCGCGCCGCGCACAGGACGTTTTCCCATGTCCCACCGCATCCTGCACAAGGAACAGCTCATCCCCGGGCAGACCAGCAAGCTCGTGGTGGACGCGCCGCACATCGCGGCCAAGGCCCGGCCCGGCAATTTCGTCATTTTGCGCGTGTGCGACAAGGGCGAGCGCATCCCCCTGACCATCGCCGACGCCGACCCCGACGCCGGAACCATTACCATGGTCTACCTGGTGCTTGGCAAGTCCACCGCCCTGCTCGAAACCCTGGGCGAGGGCGATTGCATTCGCGACCTGTGCGGCCCCCTGGGCCGGGCCACGCGCATCGAACCCTGCGGCACCGTGGTCTGCGTGGGCGGCGGCACGGGGGTGGCTGCCATGCACCATATCGCCAAGGGCCACCACCGCGCGGGCAACCGCGTGGTGGCCGTCATCGGCGCGCGTTCCGCCGGGCTGCTGCTCTTCGAGAAGGAACTGTCCGCCTTCTGCGACGAGGTGCTGGTGGCCACCAACGACGGCAGCCGGGGCCGCCAGGGGCTGGTGACCGAAGTGCTGCGCGCGCGCCTGGAGCAGGACCGCGCCGTGGGCGAGATCGTGGCCGTGGGCCCGGTGCCGATGATGGCCGCCGTGGCCGAGACCACGCGGCCCTTCGGCGTGCGCACCACCGTCAGCCTGAATTCCATCATGCTCGACGGCATCGGCATGTGCGGGGCCTGCCGGGTGACCGTGGCGGGCGGCACGCGCTTTGCCTGCGTGGACGGCCCCGAGTTCGACGGCCACGAGGTGGATTTCGTCGAGCTGGCCCAGCGGCTGGCGGCCTTCAAGGACATGGAGCGCGCGGCCCACGACCACTATTGCAGGTGCCAGGCCGATGCCTAGGGCTGCGGCGCCCGCCGCTCCCCGCGTGGCCATGCCCGTGCAGCCCGCCGCCGAGCGGGTGCGCAATTTCGAGGAGGTGGCCCTGGGCTACACCTTCGACATGGCCGTGGCCGAGGCCCGGCGCTGCCTGCAATGCAAGCGCCCGCTGTGCGTCAAGGGCTGCCCGGTGGAGGTGCCCATCCCGGCCTTCATCGCCCACCTGGCTGCGGGCGACGTGGGCGCGGCCTACCGCGCGGTGAAGACGGCCAACAGCCTGCCCGCCATCTGCGGGCGCGTCTGCCCGCAGGAGACGCAGTGCGTGGGCGCCTGCGTGCTGGGGCGCAAGGGCGAGCCCGTGGCCATCGGCCGCCTGGAGCGCTTCGTGGCCGACCAGTACGTGCACATGGACGCCTGCGACCTGCTCACCGGCGCGCGCGACTGCACGCCCGTGGACCCCGCCCGCCGGGTGGCCTGCATCGGCTCGGGCCCCTCGTCGCTGACCGTGGCGGGCTACCTGTCCACGCGCGGGGTCAAGGTCACGGTGTTCGAGGCCCTGCACGAGGTGGGCGGGGTGCTGGTCTACGGCATCCCCGAGTTCCGCCTGCCCAAGGACCGCATCGTGGCCAAGGAGGTCCGCGCCCTGGGCACGCAGCAGGTGGAGTTCGTCACCAACCGCGTGGGCGGCAAGACCTTCAGCATCCGCGACCTGTTCGAGCAGGGCTTTTCGGCGGTGTTCGTGGGCGTTGGCGCCGGGCTGCCCCGGTTTCTGGGCATCCCCGGCGAGAACCTCAACGGCGTGTTCACGGCCAACGAGTACCTGACCCGCGTGAACCTGGGCCGGGCCTACGATTTTCCCAACCACGACACCCCGGTGATCCTGGGCCGCAACGTCACGGTCTACGGCGCGGGCAACGTGGCCATGGACGCCGCGCGCACGGCCCTGCGCCTGGGCGCGGCCAGCGTGCGCGTGGTCTACCGGCGCACCGTGGCCGACATGCCCGCCCGCCGCGAGGAGATCGAGCACGCCCAGGAAGAGGGCGTCGTCATGCAGACCCTGGTGGCGCCGCTGGCCTTTTCCGGCGACGAGCGCTTCGCCCTGCGCGCGGTGACCCTGCAGCAGATGGAGCTGGGCGAGCCCGACGCCTCGGGGCGCCGCCGCCCGGTGCCCGTGCCCGGCCGGACCATGGAGCTGGAAACCGACCTGGCCATCATCGCCGTGGGCACCCGGGCCAACCCGCTGCTTTTGGCCAGCGAGCCGGGCATCGCCGTGGACCAGCGCGGCTACATCGTCGTGGACGAGGCCACCGGCGAGACGAGCATGCCCAACGTCTTCGCGGGCGGCGACATCGTTACCGGCGCGGCCACGGTGATCCAGGCCATGGGCGCCGGGCGGCGCGCGGCGCGGGTCATCGCCGGGCGCCTGGGCTGCCCGCAGGACTAGTTGGCCTTTGGCCGCCCGGCGCGTTGACTTCCCCGGCTTTTTCCGGCTAAGCTGCTGGTCGGCGGTCTTTTTGTCCAAGTGGTTCAGGGGGTTTTTCGTGCCGCGCGTGATCCTTCCTCTCCTGACCCTGGCCTTGTTCCTTGGCCTGTACCCCGTGGCCGGGGTCTGCCAGGAGCGCGTCGTGCTGGCGGGCACGGGCGACGGCCAGGAGGTCTTCGAGCACCTGGCCAAGGCCTACATGCGCGCCTACCCCGAGCGCGTGGTGGAGCTGCCTCCGACGGTGGGCTCCAGCGGTGGGGTGCGCTGCGCCGCCGCTGGCACCTGCGATCTCGCCCGCCTGGCCAGGCCGCTACGCGACAAGGAGTTGCGCTTCCAGCTCGCCTACGCGCCCCTGGCCCGGGTGCCCGTGGTCTTCGCCTCCCACCCCGGCGTCACGGTTTCGCGCCTTTCCCGGGCCCAGGCCGTGGGCGTGCTCACCGGGGGCCTCACCAACTGGCGCGCCCTGGGCGGGCCGGACCACAGGATATTCGTGGTCCAGCGCGAATCTACCGAGGCACCTCACGCCGCCCTGGCGGGGTACCTCACGGAGCTGGCGGGCCAGGCCCTGGTCGGCAAGGTCGCCTATGACGCCGACGAGGCCCTGGCGGCCATCACCGGCAACGAATTCACCTTCGGCTTCGTCAGCCTTACCGCCGCCCGCGCCCGGGGCCTGAACATCCTGTGGATCGATGGCCTGGAGCCGGGGCCCGACGGAGCCCTGCGTCCGGACTACCCCATGATGATGACCCACGGGCTGGCCTGGCTGCCCGAGCCGTCTTCTGCCGCCAGGCGCTTCCTCGATTTCGCCCTGGGCCCCGAGGGCCGCGCCGCCCTGGCCGACCTGGGCGTCCTGCCCGTGGTCCCCTGAGGGTTTGGCGGCCGCATGCGTTCGCTCAAGAGCCGCTTCCTGCTCACCGTCCTGGCCGTGTCCGTGCTGGCGGCGGGGTTGATGGGCCTGTCGGCCAACATGGTCGTCTCGTCCCTGCTGGAGCGCAACCAGGCCGCCGTGCTCGGCGAAATCCTCGCCCGCATCACCGAAAACCTGGCCCTGCGCAACCGCATGAACCTCGCGGCCTTCGACCGTCTTGTCCGCAGCCGGGAGGTGGGCGAATACCCCCAGACCTTCCGGGAGCACCGGGTGGCCGAGCTGTTCGACTCCGCCACCGGGGCCTTCGCCCTGCTGGGCTACGCCGACGCCGGGGGGATCGAGGCGGTCAAGGTTGCCCGGGGCGGCGGGCGCCCGGCGCCAAACGACATCTCCGGCACCGCGCCCTTTGTCGAGGGCATGCGCCGCCCGGGGCAGGTGCAGGTGCTGGCCCTGGAGCGGGAGCTGTCGGGGCTGCCGCCGGGCGTCTACTACGCCCAGGCGCGCAACGATTATTTCGGCAGGTTCGAGGGCTTCCTCTACGCCCTGGCCCCGGTGGCCGAGTTCTGCCGGACCCTCGAAGCCATGCGCCTGCCTCTGCCCGGCATGCTGACCATCGCCAGCGCCGAGGGGGCCCCCCTGCACAGCCTGCCCCTGGGCTCCGAGCCGCTGCCTGCGCATGTGCTCGCGGCGCTGTTCGACACTCGGGTGGAGGCGTTGCCCCCCATGCCCCGGGCGCACGGAGCCGGGCCCGGCCCCGGGCTGCGTCTGGCCCAGGCGGGCGGGCGGGAGCTGGTGGTGCTGGTGGGCGAGGTGCCCGAGCTGGGCTGGCGCTGCGCGCTGTGGATTCCCCGCGAGGCCTATCTCGCGCCCCTGGCCGACCTGCATCGCAGCATGGTCTGGGTGGGCCTGGCGACCCTGGCGGCTGCGGCCCTGGTGACCTTCCTGCTGGCGCGCTGGATCGACCGCCAGGTGCGCCCCCTGGAGCGGGCCATGGCCGAGGTCGCCGCCGGGGACTTTTCGGCCCGCGTCCCGGGGGCGCTCCAGGCGGAGTTCGGCCATCTGGCACGCAGCTACAACGGCATGCTCGACACCCTGGAGCGCTACGAGGCCAGCCTGGTGGCCGCCAACCGCTACCACGCCGAACTCATCGCCCAGATGGACGAGGGCCTGCTCGTGCTCGACGGCGCGGACCGCGTGACCCTGGCCAACCCGGCGGCCTGCCGCATCCTGGGCCGGGAGCCCGGCGAACTGCTGGGGCGCGAGCTGGGCGCGGTGCTCGGCGCCTATCGCCCCCTGGGCGGGGCCGACGGGACGGGGCTGCCTGTGGAGCGCGACTTCCAGGACCTGGAACTGCTGCGCGACGGCGGCGAGGGCGCGCGCAACTGGCTGGCCCTGTCCTGCGCGCGGCTCAAGGCCGGAGACGGCGTACCCCAGGGGGCGCTGTGCCTGCTGCGCGACATCACCCGGGCCAAGCTGGCCGAGCAGGCCCTGCGCCTGTCGGTGCGCCGCTTCTGCGACATGGCCGGCCAGTTGCCCACGCCCATCCTGGAGGCGGGGGCGGACATGCGCGTGCTCTACGTCAACCAGGCCGGGCGCGAGCTGTTCGGCCTCGGAGCCGGGCCACTGCTGCCCCCGCCGGACCTGCGGGCCCTGGTGGCGGCCCGCAGCCAGGGGTTGTTCTCCTCCGCCGTGCGGCTGGCGGTGTCGGGGCTGCCGTCCGGCCCCTGGGAGCTGGCCATGCTGCCCCTGGGCGGGGGCGAGCGGGTCTGCCTGGCCAATCTGGCCCCGGTGCTGGACGAGGGCGGGCGGGGCGGGGTGCGCATGTCGGTCCACGACATCACCGACCGCAAGCGCGCCGAACGCGCCATGATCGAGGCCCGGGACGCCGCCGAGGCCGCCAACCGCTCCAAGGGCGACTTCGTGGCCACCATGAGCCACGAGCTGCGCAGCCCGCTGCACGGCATCTACGCCGCCCTGCAACTGCTGGAGGACACCGGCCTGGACGAGCACCAGCGCGCCCTGGTGCGGCGCGGCCTGGAGACCTGCCGCAGCCTGGTGGACGTGGTCAACGACGTGCTGGACATATCGAGCCTGGACGCCGGGGCCCTGCGCCTGCACGCGGCGCCCTTCGACCCGCGCGCCACGGCGGCGCTGGTGCTGGACAATTTCCGCCCGGCGGCGGAGGCGCGCGGCCTGGCCCTGGAGGTGCTGGTCCACGACGGGGTTCCGGGCCGCGTGGTGGCCGACGAGGCCCGGCTGCGCCAGGTGCTGTTCAACCTCGTGGCCAACGCGGTGCGCTTCACGGCCAGGGGGAGCGTGCGCGTGGAACTGGCGGCCCTGCCCCACAGGCGCCCGGACGGGCAAGGCCTGCTGCTGTGGTCCGTGGCCGACACGGGCCAGGGCATCCCCGACGACCGGCAGCGTGGGGTCTTCGAGGCCTTCACCCAGGTGGAGGGCGCGCGGGCCCGCGAGTTCCGGGGCTCGGGGCTGGGGCTGGGCATCGTGCGCCGGCTGGTGGGCCTGTGGGGCGGCACCCTGGCCCTGGAGAGCGAGCACGGCGCGGGCACCACGGTCCATTTCACCCTGCCCGCCGGGCTGCCGCAGGCCCAGGGGCGGCCCGCCGCCAAGGCCCCCGGGCCCGTGGCGCGGCCTGCCGCCCCGGCTTCCGGGCGTGCCCTGCGCGTGCTGGTGGTGGACGACGAGCCCCTGAACACCATGACCATCCAGCTCTTTCTCGAGAGCCTGGGGCACCGGATCACCTGCGCCTCCGGCGGGGCCGAAGCCCTGCGGCTGCTGGCGGGCGGCGGGTTCGACTGCGTGCTCATGGACGTGCAGATGGCCGGGCAGGACGGGCTGGAAGTCACCCGTGCCATCCGCAGCGGGGCGCACCCCGGGGTGGACTCCCGCGTTCCCGTGGTGGCCATGACCGCCCACGCCCTGCCCGGCGACCGCGAGCGCATCCTGGCCGCAGGCATGGACGGCTACATTGCCAAGCCCGCCGCCCTGAAGGACCTCGAAGCCCTGCTGCGCAGGGTGGCGGCGGGCGGCGGGCAGGGCGGGGCGCGGCCCGCGGACGCCCCGGCGCCTACTCCCCGATGATCTTGACCAGCACGCGCTTTTTGCGCCGTCCGTCGAACTCCCCGTAGAAGATGCGCTCCCAGGTGCCGAGGTCGAGCCGCCCGTCGGTCACGGCCACCACCACCTCGCGGCCCATGATCTGGCGCTTCATGTGCGCGTCGGCGTTGTCCTCGCCCACGTTGTGGCGGTAGGCGGAGACGGGCTCGTGGGGCGCCAGGCGCTCCAGCCAGGCCTCGTAGTCGTGGTGCAGGCCCGATTCGTCATCGTTGATGAACACGCTGGCGGTGATGTGCATGGCGTTGACCAGGCACAGCCCTTCGCGGATGCCCGACTCGGCCAGACAGCGCTCCACCTCGGGGGTGATGTGCACGAAGGCCCGGCGCGTGGGCACCTGGAACCAGAGTTCCTTGCGGTGGGATTTCATGGTGTCCTCCCGGGCCCGGGGCCCTCGGGGTTGCTGTGTCGGGGCCAGGGTAGCGCGGCGGGGCCGGGGCGTAAACCCCGGGCCCGGGCTTCCCCTGGGGCGGCAATCCGGGGTATGCTCGGGCAGGTTTGACCCGCGTCAAGGCGCGCCGGGCCGCCCGCAGGCAGCCTGGAAGCGGCGGACCACAACCATTCGCCCCCCCGGGCAAAGGAGGACGGACATGGAACAGGGCAGACGCTGGGACACGTTTCTGGTGGAGGAGCACGAACTCATCGAGCGGGCCATGGCCGTCCTGCGGGCCAACCTGGAGCGGGTGCACACCCTGGGCCACGACCCGGTGCAGACCCGCCGGGCCCTGGATTTCCTGCTGGAATTCGGCGACCGCATCCACAACGCCAAGGAGGAGGAATACCTCTTTCCGCTGCTGGAGCAGCGCGGCATCCCCGTGCAGGGCGGGCCGCTGGGCGTGATGCTCGCCGAGCACGAGGCCGAACGCGACCTGCTGGGGCGCATGGTCCGCCAGGTCGGCGGGCTGCCCTCGGCCCCGGCGGTGGAGCGCGAGCGTTTCGTGGACGAGGGCATCGAATACCTGCGCATCCGCGCCGAGCACATCTGGAAGGAGAACGACGTGCTCTACCCCATGGGCCGCAAGGTCATGCAGGAGCGCGACGGCGTGGGCCTGCTGGCGGCCTTCGAGCACCTCGACCAGCAGACCTACGGCCCCGGGGCGCGCGAGAACTACGCGCGCATGGTGGCCGAGATCGAGGACGCCGGGGCGCGCCGCTCCCTGGCCGCGCGGCTTGCGCCCGCCCAGATCCACGCCATCCTCGAAACCCTGCCCGTGGAAGTGACCTTCGTGGACGCCGACGACACGGTGGCCTATTTCAACCGCCTGGACCGGCCCAAGATCTTCCCGCGCACCCGCTCGGTCATCGGGCGCAAGGTCGAGAAGTGCCACCCCGAGGGCAGCGTGCACGTGGTGCGCGAGATCGTGCAGAGCTTCCGCGACGGCACGCGCGACAAGGCCGAGTTCTGGATCGACTTCATGGGCCGCAAGGTCCACATCCGCTACTTCCCCGTGCGCGGGGACGACGGCGCCTACCTCGGCGTGCTGGAAGTGACCCAGGACGTGACGGACATCATGGCCCTCACGGGCCAGAAGCGGCTTCTGGACTGACGGCGGGCGTCCTGGCGGCGCGTGGGGCCCCGCGAGCCTTCGGGCCGCGGGGCCCTTGTGCGTGCGCCGGGGCTCAGGCCCGGCGCCGGGCGCGCAGGGCCTTGCCGGGCAGGAACGAGGTGCGCAGGAAGCGCGGGTGGAAGAAGCGCAGCGGGTTGCGGGTCACGGCGTCGGGGAAGAGGTGGTACCAGCGGTAGCCCAGGGCGCGGAAGAAGCGCCGTGCGCGGTGGCCGTGCCCGGCCTCGTGGGCGGCCTGCAGGGCCGCGTCGCGCTGGCAGCGCGAGCCCGCCACCAGGGCGAAGACCCGGCGGTTCCAGCCGTGGCGCGCGAGCATGGCCTTGATGCGCCGGTATTCGCGGTAGCGCGAGAAGCCGTCCAGCAGGGCGATGCAGGCCAGCCCCAGCCACCCGGCGGCCAGGGCGCCATACACTGTGGCCGCGCGGCGGCTGCCGTCGTCCAGGTGGCCCAGGGCGGCCAGGGCCAGGGCGATGCAGACCGCCGCCGAGGCCAGGGCCGTGGCGTGGGGCAGGGGCGAGGCGCGCAGGTAGCGCAGGGCCAGGGGCGGGGTGGCGGGTGCGGGCATCGCCGTTGGCGCACAGGATGGTGCCGATGTGCAGGATCGGGGGCCGGGGGCTGGCATGGCTGTCGGGTCCTCGGCGGGTGGGCGGCCCGGGCGTCAGCCCGCGCGGCGCAGGGGGATTTCCGTGTTGCCCTGCCTGTCGTGGACCCGGGGCAGGCCCGTAAGCTGGCCCGGCAGGGGGAAGAGCTCGCCCGGGGCGCGCCCGGCGCGGTCCTGGCAGGGGCTGCCCCGGCGCAGCAGGCGCCCGGCGCGGCCCAGGGGCGTGCTGCCGATGGGGTCCAGCTCCATGACCGGGGAATCGCCGGGCCGGGCCAGGAAGTCGCCCACCGCGTCCAGGGTCAGGGTGAACATGTCCCGGAAGTAGCCGCGCCCGTCCAGGGGCAGCACGCGCCCGGCCACGTCCAGGGAGCTGTCCCAGCGGCGGCGCCCGCACAGGGACAGATGGCCCTTGATGACCTGCTTCTTGAGCAGGAACGGCCAGCGCCGGTGGCGCACGGTGGCCAGCAGGGCAGCGTCGGTGTCGTGCTGGGGCCGGGCGAAGAGCTCGCGGGCCTGGCGCGTGTCCCAGGCAACCTGGGCGTCGGCCTGCATCTCGATGTAGACGTGGCCCAGGCGCCCCCCGGCGGGCAGGGCGCAGAGCATGCCCGGCACGTAGTGGTTGTGGGCCACGGTGTCGGCGGCCAGGTGCGCGAGGTAGCCGTAGGCGTAGGCTCGGGTGCGCCCGCTGTCGGCGCGGGCCAGCAGGCTGAGGCCCGTGGCCCAGTTGTGGCTGTGCCCGGGGCGCACGACGCTGCCCTTGCCGATGAAGATGTCCGCCGCCAGGCCGCCGTAGAGGAAGGCCCCGGGATGCAGGGACACGATGCGCGCCACGTCCAGGGCCAGGCAGTCCAGGTTGGCCAGAAACCAGTTGCCCACGGCCATATGCACCCCCGGCCCCCAGGCGTGGGCCTGGGCGTCGGGCAGCAGCAGCAGGATGACGAGGGTCGCGATGGCGATGCAAAAGGGCATTGTTGGCGATCGGTGGGGCCGGTCCCGGCCAGCCCGTCAAGGATTGCGCGCCCGCAGGGGCACTCCCCGAAGATGCCTCAAGCCGGGCCGGAAGGCAAGGGGAACCCGTCGGCATCGCGCTCCAGGGGCAGGCGCATGGTGGCCGTGGTGCCCGGGCCGGGCGAGAACTCAATGCTGCCGTGCAGTTGCAGCGTGACCAGATTGTGCAGCAGGCGCATGCCCATGCCGTCGCCCTGGGCGGCGTCGGCGGCCCCGTCGTCGCTCACGCGCACCAGCATCTGCCCGCCCTGGGCGCGGACCTCCACGGCGATGCGCTGCGCCGCCCCGCTGGCCGCGCGCTTGAAGGCGGCGGTGAGCAGCTCGTTGAGCGCCAGCCCGCAGGGCACGGCGGTGTCGATGTCCAGGGGCACCTCCTGCAGGTCGAGGTCCAGGCGCACCTGCGGGCGGCCATGGATGTCCGCCGCCTGGGCGGCGAGGCTGCGGGCGTAGGCGCCGAAATCGACGTGGCCCTGGGCCGTGTCGGCGCAGAGCTGGGTGTGCACCAGGGCCATGCAGCCGATCTTGGCGTGCAGGTCCTGGCAGGCTTCGAGCACTTCGGGGTCCTTGTCCTTGATGCGGCTTTTGGCCAGCTCCAGCAGCCCAGTGATGACCTGGAGGTTGTTCTTGACCCGGTGGTGCAGCTCGCGCAGCAGGACCTTGTTCTCCTCCAGGGAGCGCAGGGTCCGTTCCTCGGCCAGCTTGCGGGCGGTGATGTCGCGCACGGCGGTGGTCAGCCGCCGCACGGAGGTCCCGGGGTCCTGGCTGGCGCTGGTGGACAGGGCCAGCCACAGGACGCGCCCGTCGCGGGTGCGGGCGCGCAGTTCGCTATTGCGCGGCTGCCCGGCCACGGCGGCGGCGATATGGCTTTCCAGCAGGGGCCGGTCCTCGGGCTCCACCACGCGGTGCCATTGCTCGAAGGTCATGATGTCGTTCGCAGTGTAGCCGCTGTCGGAGTGCAGGGAGCCGGAGATCCATTCCACGCGCAGCGAGCCGTCGGGCTCCACCACGGCGTCGATGTTCAGGTCGGAGGTCATGGCGCTGATGATCCGGTAGCGCTCCTTGAGGCGGAACAGCTCGCGTTCGCCCGCCTGGGTCGCGGCCACCGTGGGCAGCCCGCGCCACAGGCCCCAGCCGATGAGGCAGACCCCGCCCAGGACGCCCACCACTCGTTCCAGCAGCCCGGCCACGGATTCGTTGCCCAGGGTGGCCTGCGGCATGAGCTGCGGGAAGTGCCCCAGGGCGTCCAGGGACGAGCCGAAGGCCAGCAGCCCGAACCCGGCCACGATGGCCCGCCAGCCCGGGAAGCGGCGCATGCCCAGGGAGGTGCCCGAGCGCATCAGGGCGGCGAGGATGCCGACAAGGATCAGGGTGCGCAGGGAGTCCAGCAGGATGTCGCTCATGGTCCTCACCGTGGGATCGGGGTTCGTCGTGCGGGGGGGGCGTCGGAAATCGTTGGGCAATTATACTCGAAGGCCCGCCGGGGACGCAACGCCGGAAAACGCCTCGCCCGGCGCGAAGTCCGTCGTGTCGAAGCGCGTGGCGCGCACATGGGCGCAGGCGCCGGGGGCGTAGTCCTGCGCCTGGGCCTCGGCGTGATGGTAGACGCAGACGAACTGCCCGGGGTGCGGCTCGGCCCAGCCGGAATAGCCGAAATCCGGCCAGGCCACGCCCGGGGCGTCGGCCAGGCGCAATACCTCGCGGCGCACCCGCGCGTCGGGCTGGCCCTTCGCCGGGGTCCAGGCCCAGGCGTGGCCCGGGCCGCCGCCCGGGGGCCGGATGTCCTGGGCTACGGCGCGCCACAGGCTGCGCCCGGCCGCGCCGGGCAGGGCCCCGAAGCACACCGCCCGGCGGCGCACATCGGCGGCGGGCAGGGCCACGGCCAGCCGGGGCTGCCCGTCCACCAGGGCGCGCACCTCGCCGGGGCGCCATTCCAGGCGCAGGCGGTGGACCGCGCCGGGGGCCAGGGCCGTGCGCCCCAGGACTTCGGGCGGCCCGCCATCGTCTGCGGGCGGGCCGAGCAGGGCCAGCTCGCCGGGGGTCACGCGCCACCAGCCGCCCAGGCGCAGGCCCGCCGCGCCCTCCAGGCAGCGCATCTCGGCCTCCAGGGCGGCGTGTTCGGCGTCGGGGTCGGTCAGCGGGTGCAGCAGCCAGGGCGCCGTGGCCGGGGGCGCCTCCAGCAGCAGCCCGGCGGCGGACAGGGGCGGCGGCGGGCCCGGGGCGTGGCTGGCCGGGCCCTGGGGCGCGAAGCCGCGCAGCGCTTCCTCGGGCCCCAGCCAGGCCGAGGTGCCCGGGCTCGGGCCGGTGTCGCGGTAGGTCACCAGCAGCCGCCCGTCGGCGGTCAGCCCCGGGGTGGGGCGGTGGCCCAGCAGGGGCGTGGGCTCCGGGGCGCTCCAGGTGCGCCCGCCGTCATCGCTGTGGCAGCGGCGGATGGGCTCGCCCACGTGGCTGTTCTCGCGCAGCAGGGCCAGGATGCGCCCCGAGGGCAGGCAGACCATGGCCGCCTCGCACAGCACCAGCCGCCCCGGGCCCGCCAGCAGGGAGAGGGGCCGCCAACTGCGACCGGCATCGGTGCTGGCGAAGACCACCTGCTCCGTGGGCCGCTGGCCGCTGGCGGGGTCCTCGGGGCCGTCCAGGTGGCGGTGGGCGGTGGTCAGCCAGGGGCCGCCGGGCAAGGCCAGGATGCGGTCGGCCACGCCGTGGGCCATGCCTGTGCCCCGGGTGGTGGCCCAGGTGCGGCCCGCGTCGCGGCTTTCGTGCAGGGTGGCGTCGTCGTCCAGGGCCAGGATGAGCCCCGGGGCGGGGGCGCTCAGGCGCGGGCAGTGCCCGATGCCCCGGGCGACCTCGCGCGCCGGGCCCCAGGTGGCGCCGCCGTCGGCGCTTTCGCGAGCCAGCAGGGCGCGGCGGGTGGCCACGTGGCGGTCGGCCTCGCGGTAGACGCACAACAGCTGCCCGCCGGGCAGGGCCAGCAGGTCGGGGAAGCACAGGTAGTGCCCGGGCCGGGCGTCCACCACGGCGTGGCGCGCGGCCAGGGCGGACACGGACGGCACGCCCGGGGCCTCAGGACCGCCCGGCGCCCTGGTCGCAGCCCTTGGCGTAGGCCAGCTGCCCGGTGCTCTCCATCACCGCGCGCCAGTAGTCGGAGTCGATGTTCAGCGTGCGCCGCCCGGCGGTGACCAGGGTCAGCGGCAGGTGGATGTAGTGCCCGCGCATCTTGCTGACCACCATGCCCGTGCGTCCGGACATGGCCGCGTGCACCGCGTGCTGGCCCAGGAAGCCGCAGTACACGCGGTCGTTGGCGTTGGCGGGCACCGAGCGGATGATATAGCTCGGGTCGATGAACTTCAGGGTGTGCTGCATGCCGCGCTCGGCCAGGTGGCGGGCGATGCGCTCGCGCAGGATGGTGCAGATGTCGCCGAGCTGCACGTTGCCCGAGGCGTCGGTGCTGCCCGAGGCGCGGCACAGGCCCTGCCCGGCGCCCTCGGCCACCACCACCACGGCGTGGTGGCGCGAGCGCAGGCGGCGCTCCAGGGCGGCCAGGAAACCCTCGGGCCCGTCCAGCTCCAGGGGCGCCTCGGGCACGAGCACGAAGTTGACCTCCTTGAGGGCCAGGGTGGCCTGGGCGGCGATGAAGCCCGACTCGCGGCCCATGAGCTTGACCATGCCGACGCCGTTGTAGGCGCCGGTGGCCTCGGTGTGGGCGCATTGGATGGCCTGGGTCGCGGCCTCCACGGCGGTGTCGAACCCGAAGGACTGGAAGACGAAGTTGATGTCGTTGTCGATGGTCTTGGGGATGCCGATGACGGCAATGCGCGCCCCGCGTCGGGCGGCCTCCAGGTGGACCTTGTGGGCGGCCTTCATGGTGCCGTCGCCGCCGATGAAGAAGACCACGGAGATGTTCATGCGCTCCAGGGCGTCCACTATTTCGTCGGGCGCCTGGGGCCCGCGCGAGGAGCCGAGCACCGTGCCGCCGAAGAGGTGGATGTCGGAGACCGAGGCCGGGGTCAGCTCCCAGACATTGTGCCCGAACTTGGGGATGAAGCCCTCCAGGCCGAAGCGGATGCCCAGGGTGGCGGCCACGCGGTAGTTGTGGTGCGCGTCCATGACGATGGCCCGGATCACGTCGTTGATGCCGGGGCACAGGCCGCCGCAGGTGACGATGGCGCATTTGACCTTGGAGGGGTCGAAGTAGACCTGCTCGCGCGGGCCGGCCAGCTCGAAGTCGTAGCGCCGGGTCTGGCCGCTGGGCAGGTCCAGCTCCTCGTCCAGGTGCACGGCGGCGCGGGCGTCGTCGGGCAGAAAGCGGCTGTAGGGCAGCGGCGAGGGCACCTTGGGCACGCCCACGCGGGCGATGGCGGTGTCGATGTCCGTGGCGGCTGCGGCGGGCGCGGCGGCCTTGGCGCGGGCCTTTGGGGCGTCCTTTTTCGCGGGCATGGCGCTCTCTCCTGTGGTGGCCGGGCTGCGGCGCGCGGCCCGGGCTCAGGTCCTGGTGTAGCAGAAACGCGGGCGAGGGCAAACCGCAATCCGCATGCGGGGGAGCGGCGGCGGCCCGGGCGTGAATTGCCCTGGGGGCCGGGCCGCAGGAGGCATCCTGCCGCTCCCGTCGCCTGTCCCGGTCCACAAGCCCGGTGACACGAAGGCCGCTTTCGTGTACGCCTGCGGCAGGCCAAGGAGGCGCGTGATGCATATTTCCGAAGGAGTGCTTTCCCCGGCGGTGCTGGCCGGAGGCTGGGCCCTGGCGGCAGGGGGGACGGCCCTGGGGCTGCGGCGGCTGGACCACGACCGGCTGATGACCGTGGCCATTCTCTCGGCGGCGTTTTTCGTGGCCTCGCTGATCCATGTGCCCGTGGGCCCGGCCAGCGCGCACCTGATTCTCAACGGTCTGCTGGGGGCCATGCTCGGGCTGGCGGCGTTTCCGGCCATCCTGGTGGCGCTGACGCTCCAGGCCGTGCTCTTCCAGTTCGGCGGGCTCACGGTGCTTGGGGTCAACACCTTCACCATGGCCTTTTCCGCCGCCGCGTGCGGCTGGGCCTTCCGCCCGCTGCTGGCGCGCGGCGGGCGCGCCGGGGGCGTGGGCGCGTTCCTGTGCGGCGCCCTGGGCGTAGGGCTGGCCGGGCTCTTCACGGCCTGCGCCCTGGCCCTGTCGGGCGAGGGCTTCCGGGCCGTGGCCGTGGCGCTGCTGCTGGCGCATCTGCCGGTGATGCTCGTGGAGGGCGTGGTCACGGCCCTGGTGGTGTCCTTCCTGGCCCGGGTGCGGCCCGAGGCCCTGGACTTCGCGCACGTCCGCTAGGGCGGGTCCCTTTGCCCCCCGGGGCTGCCCTGGTTCGCCAGGGCAGCCCCGAGTTTTTTCCACAGGCGGCTACGCCTTGAAGAACCGCCCCAGCTCCGCGAACACCGGGTGGTCGCCGCCGTGGCGCGCCACATGGCGCACGTCTTCCAGCTTGCCCACCTGGGTGATCATCTGCTCCAGGCGGCGCTGGTCTTCCACCAGCAGCCAGATGCGGCTTTTGGCACCATCGCCCACGGGCATGCAGGCGATGCCCTCCACGTTGTAGGCCCGGCGCGAGAACAGCCCGCAGACGTGGGACATGACGCCGGGATGGTTGTTCACCGTGAGTTCGAGCACGACGTGCTGCATGGCCTTCTCCTTGGCGGGGGCGGGGTCAGGGGCGAACATGGGCTGCGTCTCCGATCATTTCGCGGTTGGCGGCGCCGGGGGGCACCATGGGGTACACGCCCTCGGCGGCGGGCACGGGCACGCGGATCAGGCACGGGCCGCGCTCGGCGAAGGCCATGGCCAGGGTCTGGGCCGGGGCCACGCCCGTGGACAGGTCAAAGGCGCGCATGCCGAAGCCCCGGGCGATGGCCGTGAAGTCCGGGCGCATGCGGTAGTCCGAGCCGAAGATGCGCCCGCCGTAGAAGAGCTGCTGCTGCTGCTGCACCAGGCCCAGGGCGTTGTTGTCCAGCAGCACGATCTTGACGTTGGCGCCCTGCTCCACGGCGGTGGCCAGCTCCTGGATGTTCATGAGGATGCTGCCGTCGCCGCTGAAGCAGGCCACGGGCAGGTCGGGCCGGGCCAGGGCCGCGCCGATGGCGGCGGGCACGCCGAAGCCCATGGTGCCCAGGCCCCCGGAGGTCAGCAGGCGGCCCGGGCGGGCGAAGGGGTAGGCCTGGGCCGTGCGCATCTGGTGCTGGCCCACATCGGTGCAGACCACGCCGTCCTCGCCCAGCAGCCGCGCCACGTGCGCGATGACGCCGTAGGCGCTGGCGGGGTCGTCGGCGTACGGCGGCTCGAAGCCGTGGCTCGCGCGCAGCCGGGCCACGCGCCCGGCCCAGGGGGCGCGGTCGCGCCGCTCCACCAGCGGCAGCAGCGCGTCCAGGGCCTGGGCCGCGTCGGCGGTGATGCCCACCTCGGGCGTGCGCAGCTTGTCCATCTCGCCGGGGTCGATGTCGATATGCACCACGCGGGCCCGGGGGCAGAACTGGTCGAGCTTGCCCGTGGCGCGGTCGTCGAAGCGCACGCCCACGGCCACGAGCAGGTCGCATTCCTCCAGCAGGATATTGGTGCACGGCGCGGCGTGCATGCCGAGCATGCCCAGGCACAGCGGATGCGTGGCGGGCAGGGCGCCCAGGCCCATGAGGGTCATGGCCGCAGGGATGGTCGCGCCATCGGCCAGCTCGCGGGCGGCCCGGGCCGCGCCCGAGCGCGCCGCGCCGCCGCCCAGGTAGAGCAGGGGGCGCTCGGCGGCGTTGATGAGCGCGGCGGCCCGGGCCAGGGCGTCCGGGTCCAGGGCAGGCAGGGGGTCGGGGCGGCCCGGGGCGGGCCAGGCCGCGAAGCTCGCCACCTGGGTCTGCACGTCCTTGGGGATGTCGATGAGCACCGGGCCGGGGCGGCCCGAGGCGGCGATGCGGAAGGCGGCGGGGATGACCGTGAGCAGCTCGGCGGCGGAGCGCACCAGGAAGTTGTGCTTGGTCACCGGCAGGCTCATGCCGTAGATGTCCACCTCCTGGAAGGCGTCGGTGCCGATCATGGCGCTGGGCACCTGGCCGGTGATGCAGATGAGCGGCACGGAGTCCAGCCGGGCGTCGGCCAGGGCGGTCAGGGTGTTGGTGGCCCCGGGGCCGGAGGTGGCCCAGAAGACCTGGGGCTGGCCGGTGACGCGGGCCATGCCCTGGGCGATGAACCCGGCGCCCTGCTCGTGGCGCGCGAGCACGTGGCGGATGACGGCGCTTCTGGACAGCGCGTCGTACAGCGGCAGGTTCGCGCCGCCGGGGATGCCGGGGATGATGCGGATGCCTTGGCGTTCCAGGAGCCGGACGACGATTTCGGCTCCGCTTGCACGTTCCATGGGACCAGCCTCCTTGTGTTGCCCGGGGCGGGCGGCGGAGGCTGCCGGAGGCGCATCGCCCCGACGAAAAACCCCCGCCGGCCTGCGCCAGCGGGGGTTGCAATGCTATGAAAAAGTGCGAGCCCGACTACAGCGCAACGGCGTTGCGACGACGTACGACGACCAGCGCTACGACGACCAACGCCTTGGCGGCGAGGAGCAGTAGGGCGAGTCGGGTCGGGGTCATCGGGGCAATCCTTGGGGTTTTGGCCCGTGTCGGGGCCGTGGTGCCTTTTCTGGTTGCGTACACCCGGGGGGCGGGGCCGTCAAGGGGCGGCGCGGCACATTGGGGATGACCCCGGGCGCGCCTTGGCGTATACTGGCCGCTGGGCAGTGGCGCTCTGCCGCGTTGCCCAACAAATCCAAACCCTCGCGTTGTTTCTGCCCGTCGGCCTTGGACTTTTTCGTGCGTCCGCCCTCATGACCGAGCGGCCTGGAAGCAGGGATTTTTCGACTGTCGGACAAGGAAAATGCCGCCCCTGCGGGCGGCCCGGCCCGGTGCGGGGCCGGAGTATGACGTATCACAGGCAGGGGCCGCCCGGCGCGCGGGCGGCCTTTGAATGGAGGACCCGGCGTGCTGCAACTCGTCCTGCTCATGGGCATCACCCTGGCGGCCCTGGTGCTGTTCATCGGCGGCTGGCTGGCCGTGGACCTCGTCGGCCTGCTGGTCTTCTCGGCCCTGGCGCTGACCGGGCTGGTGGGCCCCGAGGAGGCCCTGGCCGGGTTCAGCAGCCCGGCGGTGATCACCGTGCTGGCCATGTTCATCCTTTCCGCCGGGCTGTCGCGCACGGGGGTGGCCTACCGGCTGGGTCAGCCGCTGCAACGCTTCGCCAAAAGCCCCGAGTGGGTGCTCATCGTCGTGCTCATGGCGGCGGCCAGCATTTTTTCGGCGCTCATCAACACCACCACCGTGGCCGTGATCCTGCTGCCCGCGACCATGGACCTGGCCCGGCGCAGCGGGCGGGCGCCCTCGCGGTTGCTGCTGCCCATGGCCCTGGGCTGCCTGCTGGGCGGGCCCTTCACGGGCATCTCCACCCCGCCGAACATCCTGGTCACGGATTCCCTGCGGAATGCCGGGCTTACGCCCTTCGCCATCTTCGACTTCACGCCCATCACCGGGGCCATCGTCCTGGCGGGCATCGTGTTCGTGGTCGTGGCGGGGCGGCGGCTCTTGCCTGCGGCGGCGCGAGGGCAGGTGGCGGCCTCGGGCGGTACCGAGGCGTCCTACCAGTTCGACGCCCACGTCTTTTCCCTGGGCGTCCTCCCGGGCTCGCCCCTGGCGGGGCGGACGCTGATGGAAACCCGCCTGGGCTCGGCGTTGCAACTGACGGTGGTGGCCCTGCGCCGGGGCGAGGACCTGCTTCTGGCCCCCCGGCCCGACGAGCGCCTGCAGGAGGGCGACGTGCTCGTGGTCCACGGGCCGGTGGAGCGGTTCCGGCATTTCCACGGCAGCAAGCACCTGCGTGCCACCCCGGGCCACGTGGCCGAGGGGTTGGCCGAGCGGCGGCTGCTGGTGGCCCGGGGCGTGGTGGCCGAGGGTTCGGCCCTGGTGGGCCAGTCCCTGGCGGAAAGCTCCCTGCGCCGCGAGCACCGGGTCCACGTGCTGGCCCTGGACCCTGCGGGGGCGCCGGGCGCGGCCCAGGGCCCCACCGGCCCCAGTGGCCCGACGGGCCCCAATGGCCCCAATGGCCCCAATGGCAAGGGCATGGCCCACCGGCCCCTGGCCGCAGGCGACGCCCTGACCCTGCTGGCCGAGCCCGCGGCCCTGGCCGAGGTGGCCCGCCTGGGCCTGCTGGCGGGCCTGGAAACGCCCGCCCTGGCGCAGGAGGAACACGCCCCGGCCGTGCCCGCCGCCGGGCCGTACATGTCCCTGCATGTGCCGCCCGAGTCCGCGCTGGTGGGCGTGAGCCTGGCCGAAAGCCACCTGGGCAACAAGTTCGGGCTGACGGTGGTGGGCATCCACCGCGACGGGGCCCTGCTGTGCATGCCCGAGCCCGGCGAGGTCATCCAGGGCGAGGACGTGCTCGTGCTGCACGGCTCGGAGCGCGATTTCGACGTGCTGCGCAGCTTGCAGGACCTGGCGCCCATGCCCACGCCGCCCAGCCTGGCCGCCGAGCTGGAGTCCCAGCGCATCGGGGCCACGGAGATACTGCTCTCGCCGCGCACGACGCTCACGGGCAAGACCCTGGCCGAGCTGCGCTTCCGCGAGCACTACGGCCTGAGCGTGCTGGCCCTGTGGCGCGGGGGCAAGGCCCTGCGCACGGGGCTGCCCGAGCTGCCCTTGCAGTTCGGCGACGCCATGCTCGTCTACGGCTCGCGCAAGAGCCTGGAGGCCGTCTCGCGCGATGCGGATTTCCTGGTGCTGGACCAGGAGGCCGCCCAGGCCCCGCGCCTGGACAAGGCGCCCCTGGCGGCGGCCATCATGTTCGCCGTGGTCCTGTCGGCCATCCTGGGCCTGGCGCCCATCGCCATCACGGCCCTGGCGGGCTCGGCGCTGATGGTCCTGTTCCGTTGCCTGAGCATGGAGGAGGCCTACCGGGCCATCGAGTGGAAGGTCATCTTCCTCATCGCCTGCATGCTGCCCCTGGGCGTGGCCGTGGAGAACACCGGCGCCGCGCGCATGGGCGCGGAGGTGCTCATCTCCACGGTGGGCCACCTGGGCCCGCGCTGGGTGGTGGCGGCGCTGTTCCTGGTTACGGTGCTGGGCACGCAGGTCATCCCCACGGCGGCCCTGGTGGTGCTCATGGCCCCCGTGGCCCTCAGCGCGGCGGCGGACCTGGGCATCTCGCCGCACCTGCTGATGATGACCGTGGCCATGGCCGCCTCGGCCAGCTTCGCCAGCCCCCTGTCCCACCCCGCGCACCTGCTGGTCATGGGCCCGGGCGGCTACCGCTTCACGGACTACCTGCGCGTGGGCATCCCGTTGACGGCGGTGGTCATGGCCGCCAGCGTCTGGCTGCTGCCCATCCTCTGGCCCGCGTAGGGCGGAATGGTGCTCGGAAATATTAAATTTGGCTCTGGACTAGCTGAGAGGGTTCTCTCGGATGGTTTTGAGGATGGTAGCATAGGGCTCGTCACCTCGATGGTTGCTCTTGCCCCTTACCTGGCTCACCGATTTCAAGATAGGGGAAGAATTTCCTATCTTCTTTGAGCATGTGGTCCCTGACGATCTTGATGACCATGATGTTGAACAGGTCTGTTACAGACGCATGTCCATCTTTGAATTTGTCGAGGAGTGCATGCATGTCCTGAATCAGATTACTGTGGGCCCTGCTGTGGGTGTCGGCTCCTGGATATCCAGCTTTGCGGAAAATTTCGTCTTCGGCTCGAAAATGGGCAACCATGTGGCTGGTGAGTTCATCGGCGAAAGCCTCCACCTGCTCGTCGGGAAGACCAGCTATGGTCGCCGCCAGAAGGTTGTTGGACAATACAAACAAGTGCTGGTGCTGCTTGTCGATTGTTTGGCATCCAGATTCGTATTCCTTCTTCCATTCAAGCCGGATGAAGGACGTGAGCATACGTTCTGGGGGCGTTTCAGGAGAGGATTTTCCTGCGGCGTGGTGCGCCACGATTTTGTTTCTCCCGGTTTCTTTCGCTTTGTATAGGGCTTCATCCGCTATCTTTAAAAGTGCTTCCATGGAGAGGTCAGTCTCTGTGAAAGAAACCAATCCTATGCTGATGGTGAACTGGATTGCTTCTCCCGAAGTCTCAACAATGAGCTCCTCAATCCGTTTTCTCATCCGCTCGGCCAGCATTATGGCGATGCTGGCATCGGTATTGAGGATGAGAGCGCCGAATTCTTCGCCCCCCAAGCGCCCAAAGGCGTCCACGACGCGTAACGAGCTGCTGCATTCTTGAGCCATCTTGCGCAACACTTCATCCCCAACATCATGGCCATATGTGTCGTTGATTCTCTTGAAATGATCTATGTCGATCATCATAAGAGCTTGGGGCTCACAAAATCTTCTTCCCCGAATAATTTCCCTTGTTGCGCATTCGATGAAATAGCGTCGGTTGGATACTCCGGTGAGTTCATCTTCCCTTGCCAAGCGGGTAAGCTCAGATTCCAGTCGCTTTTGCTGGGTGATGTCTTGTATTTGGGAGATGAAGAAGCGAGGTGATTCGTCTTCGTTCCTAACAAGCGAGACGCTGAGGAGAATATGAACAATGTGGCCTTGCTTGTGGAAGTAGCGTTTTTCCATCTGGTAGGTATTAATCTCTCCTGCAAGGACTTGATGGACGAATTTTAGGTCGTCATCCAGGTCGTCCGGGTGGGTGACATCTTGAAATGTCTTGGCCATGAGCTCTTGCGAGGTATAGCCGATAATCGAACACAGAGCATCGTTGACCTTAATCCAAGTCCCGTCAGGTGCAACTATGGCCATACCAATGGCGGCATATTTGAATGCACTTTGAAACAAGGCGTCCTGCGTTTCTTTGAATGCGCTCATTTTAGGACCTATATAAAAAAAGGTTCAAAAGCTTTTGGTGATGCCATCGTGTGTGGTCTTCATCGTCTGACGTTTAAATCGGATTTTATCTTGTAATCAAATGCAAGTGATTATCCATATTCTTTGCATAAAGTTGGCTAAATCGCAAGTGATTAGAGAGAAGGCGCGTCGAAGGCCGGAACCCGCATGAAAAAACAAGCCCTCCCCGCCAGCCTGGGCTGGCGGGGAGGTCTGTGTTTGTGCGACCGGTCGCCGGAGGTCAGAACGGCAGGCGCGCGGGGTCCGTGGCCGGGGGGGCGCAGGTCTGGTCGCGGCAGATGTAGGCCGTGGCCTTGCCGCCCTGGGCGGCCATGTCCTGGGTGAACGGCGCAAGGGCGTCCAGGCGCGTGTCCGCCGGGTTCTTGAGCAGGACCAGGGTGTCGGGCGGGGCCTGAGTGCGGATGGCGGCGAGCAGGGCTGCGGTGTCCGGGCTGCCGGGGGTGCCGACCACGACCACGTCCGGGCCCGGGGCCAGCCAGCGGAGCAGGCCGCACAGGAAATGGGCGTGGGCCGAGGGATTTTCGGCGAGGTTGCCCGAAAAGGCCGCCAGCAGCGCCTCGGCGCGGCGGGTGTGCGCCGGGTCGCCCGTGAGCCGCCCCAGGGTCAGCAGGTTGTCCAGGGCCAGGGAGTTGGCCGAGGGGTGCGCCCCGTCGTAGACCTCCTTGGGCCGCGCGGGCAGCCCCGGGGCCTGCCCGGCGGTGAGGAAATAGCCGCTGCCCGTGGGCGCGGCGCCTGCGTCCGGGGCCCCGGGCTGCCGCGCGCCTGTCGCTGCTGGCGCTCCGTGTTCTTTGCCCATTCCCGGAGTCTCCGCTGCCGCCTGCGTCTCTCCTTGCGCCGCCCCCGGGGTCGCCGGGTCCCAGAAGTCCTGGTCCATGCGCCGTTGCAGTTCCAGGGCCCGGGCCAGGCGGTCGGGGTCGTGGTCCGCCGCGTAGAGTTCCAGCAGGGCGCCCACCAGGGCCGCGTAGTCGTCGGCGGTGCCGGGCACGGCGGCCTGCCCGGCGCACCACGAGTGCCACAGCCCGCCGTCGGGGCGGACCATGGCCGTGAGCACGAAATCCGCCGCGCGCCCGGCGGCCTCAAGCAGGTCCGGGCGGTCCAGCAGGCGCGCGGTGCGCGCCAGGGCGGCGATCATCCGCCCGTTCCAGTCGGCGAGGATCTTGGTGTCCATTGCGGGCCGGGGGCGGGCCTCGCGCGCGGCCAGCAGCCGGGGGCGGATGCGCTCCCAGCGGGCGTCCTCGGCGGCGGGCAGGGGGCCGCGCAGGTGCAGGATGTTGGCGCCCGTGGGCTGGCCCGTGGCCTCGTCGCGGTAGTTGCCCCCGGCCTGCATCCCGAAGCGCGTGGTCACGAAGGCGCCGTCGTCGGGCCCCAGCAGGGCCATGATCTCGGCGGTGGTCCAGACGTAGTGGGCGCCTTCGCCGTGGCCGCCCTGGCCGTCCGGGCTGTCGGCGTCCTCGGCGCTGTGGAAGGCGCCGCCGGGCGCGGTGAGCACGCGGGTCACATAGTCGCAGGTTTCCTCGGCGCTGCGCGCGAACAGCGGCGCGCCCGTGGCCGCGAAGGCGTCCAGGCAGGCCAGGGCCAGCCCGGCCTGGTCGCAGAGCATTTTCTCGAAGTGCGGCAGCAGCCATTTTTCGTCGGTGCTGTAGCGGAAAAAGCCCAGGCCCACCTGGTCGAACATGCCGCCCAGGCGCATGGCCGACAGGGTGTGCAGGGCCATGTCGCGCGGGGCGGGCTGCCCGCTGCGCCGGGCCTCGGCCAGCAGGAAGGCCGGGACGTGCGGCGCCGGGAACTTGGGCCCCGGGCCGAAGCCGCCGAAGCGTTGGTCGTAGCGCAGGGCCAGCTCGCGCGCGGCCTCCTCCGGCACCTGCGCGCCGGGCAGGGCCCCGCCCTTGGCCGCGCCCGCAAAGTAGCCCGCCAGGTGTTCGGCCACCTGGGCGGCGGCCTTGGCCAGGGTCGCGCGGTCCTCGCGCCACAGGCGGCCGATGTGCGTGGCCATCTCCACAAGCCCGGGCCGCCCCGGGCGGCCCGGCACGGTGCGCGGGGGCAGGTAGGTGGCGGTGAAGAAGGGCTCGCCGTCCGGGGTGGCGAAGACGGTCAGCGGCCAGCCGCCGCGCCCGGTGGTCATCTGGCAGGCGGTCATGAACACGGCGTCCACGTCGGGGCGTTCCTCGCGGTCCACCTTCACGCAGATGAACTGCGCGTTGAGGGCGGCGGCCACCTCGGCGTCCTCGAAGGATTCGCGCTCCATGACGTGGCACCAGTGGCAGGCCGAGTAGCCGATGGAGATGAACAGCGGCCTGTCCTGCTCGCGGGCGGCGGCCAGGGCGGCCTCGCCCCAGGGGCGCCAGTGCACGGGGTTGTGCGCGTGTTGCAGCAGGTAGGGGCTTTTTTCGGCAGCCAGCAGGTTGGCGGCGGGGGGCTGGGGCATGGTGGCGGCTCCTTGGCGGCGGATTGCCCGGCGGCGTGGCGGCTCACGAGGCACGGGCCGCCGCGCGGGCTCGTGGTGGTTCTTACAGGGCTTGGGGGCGCGGCGTCCAGCCCCGGGCCGCCCCCGGGGGCACCTTGGCGGAAATCCGGCGGCGGCGTGTGGCCCCGCCTCGGGGCACAATGCTTTTGACGCACCCCCGGCGGCAGCGTATGGGGGGAGAGCGGGGCGCCGTGCCCCGCGCCCGGCGGCGAAGGGGGCATGGCCGCATCAAGCAAGAGAGGACGTATGACCGAGGAAACCGCGCCCGACCTGGGCTCCCTGGACGTGGATGAACTGCTGGGGCGCATGGAGGGCGGCATCTACGCCCTGCTGAACTCGTCCGAGGACTACGCCGACTTGTTCAAGGTCGCCGCCGCCCTGGGCATCAAGGATTTCGTGACCAGCAGGCTCGGCCACCTGGACAAGGACCGGCTGATGGTTCTCTTCGAGGACGGCGAGCAGGTGTTGTCGCTGTTCATCCGCCACGCGGTGGACAAGAACCTGCTGGAGCCCGAGGACCAGGACTGAGCCCCGGGCGCGCCTGTTTCTGGCCGGGCCGCCGGGGTCCTGGCGCCTGCGCCGGGCCGGGCGGCCCGTCAGTCGTCGATGGGGCCCCAGGTGTAGCCCTGGCCCTGCATGCAGCGGCCGACCCGCGTCTCGATCTCCTCGTCGGAGCGCTCCACGGGGGCGTAGGTGCCGTCGCCCTGAAGCTCGTGGGTCGCCTCCCAGGTGCAGTTGTCCTCGTCGATGCTCCAGGCCGAGGGGTGCAGGCCTTTCTTGGACCAGCCAAGGGTCGGCCCGCAGGCGGCCAGCAGGGCGGCGGCGGCCAGCGCGGCGGCCAGGGATGCGATGCGGTTCATGGCGCCTCCGTGACGGGTTGGGATTGCTGCTGCGGCCCTTGGGCCACCGCAGTGGTGTGACACAAGCGCGCCCCGAGGTCAAAGGCCCGGGCGCGCACAAGGAAAACCCCGCCCCTGCAGGCGTGCAGGAGCGGGGTTCCGCTGTCGAAGGCGTCCGGTCCGGCGGCGCGGCGGCGTTAGATCATCATGTCGAGCATGGTCCCGGAGCCGTTGTACGCGGCGCCGAGCACGCTGGTCTGGAAGTCGTAGTCGGCGTTGGAGCCGAAGGACGACTGGTTCGAGTTCATGTAGTCCAGAGTCTTGGATACCACCTGGGCGCCGAATTCCTGCTTGCTCATGCCCATGGACATGGTCGTCGTGGACATGTCCGAGCTGATGCTGAAATCCATAGGCCTCCCCTCCTTGCCGCAGGCCGAACAAAACGCCTTGTCCCCGTCATATCGGCAGGGCTTGAGGGAACTTTAGGGCCCGGGGCGAAAAAAGACCGCCCCGGGGCGGGAAATGCTGGTGGCACACTCGGTATTGTTGAAAAAGCCCTGGAAAAAGCGGGCCGGATGCCCTATGGTCCGGGCAAGCCTTTCAACCCAATACGGAGGTCCGAGCAATGGGTATCGTCATCAATGAGGATTGCATGGGCTGCGAATCCTGCGTCGAGCTGTGCCCCGACGTCTTCGAGATGAACGCCGACGGGGACTTGGCCGTGGTCAAGGACCCGGACAGCACCCTGGACTGTGTGGGCGAGGCCATTGACGCCTGCCCGGCGCAGGCCATCTCGCGGGAGTGACCCGGCGGGACGAACGAGGCAAGGACAACGGGACCGGACCGCAAGGCCGGTCCCGCCGTTTTTTACGGGGCGGCGGGGCGGCGGGGCAGCTCCACGCAGAAGACGGTGCCCTCCTGCTCCGTGGACGTGAACCAGACCCGGCCCCCCAGGTGGTTCTGGGCCAGCAGGCGCATGCTGAAGGTGCCCAGGCCCCGGTCGTCGCCTTTGGACGAGAAGGAGCGGCGGAATATCTGGCGCTGGACGCGGGCCGGGATGCGGCCCTGGTTGTGGACGAAAAAGCCCACCGTCTCGCCCTGGGCGCGGCACCAGGCGCGCACGGCGCCCCCGGGGGGCGTGGCCTCCAGGGCGTTCTTGAGCATGTTGCCCAGCACGCGGCCCAGCAGGGCCGGATCGGTGACCAGCTCCACCGCGTCGCTGGCCTGCTCCACGGCGATGGTCCGGCCCTCGGCCCGGGGGTGGTTGGCGTACTGCGCGGCCAGGGCGTCCAGCAGCTCGGCGGAGCGCACCGGGGCGTTGCGCACCACCAGCTCCTGGCTTTCTGCGGCCAGGAGGGTCTTCTGGCTCTGGATCTCGTCCACCAGGTGGGTCAGCGTGCGCAGCAACAGGCCCAGCTCGTGGCGCTGCTCGCCCTCGGCCTGCTCGTGGAGCAGCTCCACCAGCCCGGTGGCGTTGCCCGCGCTGTTGATGATGTCGTGGAAGAAGATGCGCTCTAAGTAGCGGCGGCGCTTGGCGTGGCTCACGTCGTGGATGGTGAAGATGGTCAGCGGGCGGCCCAGGGTGACGTAGGGCGCGGCGTGGACGAGCAGGTCCAGGGCCGTGATCTCGCCGCCTGCCTCGCGCAGCATGTTGCACTCGCGGGTGGCGGCCAGGCCGCGGATGCTGGAGAGGATGGCGCCCACGGCCCCGCATTCGCGGCAGAACTCGGTGGTCCCGCAGCCGCCGGGGGTCTGGCGGGCGTAGGTGCAGTCGAACAGCTCGCCGGGCCTGCGGCCCAGGGCGTCGCCGGGGCCGTCCTTGTCCAGGTACAGCCACAGGGCCTGGTTGCCGTGCACCAGCTGGCGGCAGGGGTTGAGCACCAGCACCGGCGCGGGCATGGCGTCCAGCACCTCGGAGGCGGTGGACGTCTGGAACAGGCGGGCGTCGGCGAGGATTTCCGCTTCGGGGGAGCGCTCCGCCGGGGCGAAGGCCGTGGGCAGGGG
This sequence comes from Desulfocurvus vexinensis DSM 17965, assembly GCF_000519125.1. Taxonomy (NCBI): domain Bacteria; kingdom Pseudomonadati; phylum Thermodesulfobacteriota; class Desulfovibrionia; order Desulfovibrionales; family Desulfovibrionaceae; genus Desulfocurvus; species Desulfocurvus vexinensis. The sequence continues at coordinate 58,495 of NZ_JAEX01000006.1, read as the reverse complement.
GGACGTGCTCATGGGCGTGCCTGTCTCGCGTGTCCTTGTCTTGCAAGTGCTTGCCGCCGCTCAGGCTTTCCCACGTTTCGGGCCGCGCGGCAAGGGGGGCGGCTCCGGGTGGCGCTGCGGGCGGCGGCCTTCAGCGGCCCCGGGCCATGAGGCCCACGGCCTGTTCGTGGTCCTCGGGGTAGCGCAGGCCCTGGGGGCCGACGATGAACCCCGGGCGCAGGGCGTCGGAGCGCGGGTCGGCCAGGGGCATGATGACCCACGCGCCCGAGCCGTCGTCGCCCACGACCATGTCGTGGCCCTGCTCGCGGGCGAGGCTGGTGGCGCGTTTGATGCTGGCCTTGAGGTCCATGGGGGCTCCGGGGCTGGGGGTGGCGCGGGGCGCGCTGTCCGGGGCGCGCGCTACGGGGATACCCGCGCCCGGGGCGGGGGTCAAGTCGCGCTGTGCGCCTAGTCGCGTTGCGTCCCGTGCAGCGGGGGCCGGGGGCCTTGTGGCCCTGTGTCGAAGGCTGTCGCGCGGGCGGCGGGGCGGGGTCAGCCCGTGCGGCGCATGATCTCGCGGGCCTCGGTCAGGGCGGGGTCGGCGTCCAGGGCCTTGCGGGCGAATTCGTAGGCCTTGTCGCGCTTGCGCCAGGTCATGTAGTGCCGGGCCAGGTTCAGGTAGGTTTGCGGGTGGCCGCCGAACTGGCGGATGGCCGCCAGGTAGACCGCCTCGGCCTTGGCCATCTCGCCCAGGCCCTGGTAGGCCTGGATGGCCATGGTGTAGATGGCGGGGTCGCGGGGGTCGGCGGCCCGGGCCTGGGCCAGGATGTCGGCGGCCTCGGGCAGCAGATCCTTGTCCAGCAGGCGCGCGGCGATGTCGGCCAGCACGCCGGGCTCGTGGCCGAACTCGTCCACCACGCGGCGCAGCCAGGCCTTGCCGCGCGGGTAGCGGCCCTCGTCCAGGGCCCGCTGGCCGCGCTCCAGCCAGGTGGCCTTCTTTTCCTGGAGGGCGGCCAGACGCCGGGCCTCGGCCTCGCGCTCCTTGGCGTCCATGCGCTCGCCGATGATGTCGAGCTTGGTGCGCACGCGCTCCTCGCAGCCGGGGCCGTAGGCCAGAAAGGGCCGGGCGCGGATCTTGATGCCGTGCATGAAGGCGATGACGCCGGGGTTGGAATTGAAGTTGTCGCAGAACTCGATGCACAAAAATTCCAGCTCGTGCTTGTGTTTGCCCACGAGCTGGGCGCAGTCGGGCTTGATGGCGAAGGCCGTGGTCGCGGCCTGGACGGCCTTGCGGTATTCCTTGCGGCGCAGGTAGCCGTTGGCCCGGGCCAGGTTGCGCTTGACGCGGTGATAGGGCGAGTCGGTGCCAGGTCCGGGTCCCATGCAGGTGGCGCTCCAGGTCGGTCCGGTGGTGTGGGCGGTTGGCAGACCGCCGGGGAACCATGGCATGAAACGGCGTTTGAATCAAGGCCCTTGCGGGCGGCGCTGCGGCGGGTTCGGGCCGCCGGGGCGTGGCGCGCGGGCGGTGCGGGCAGGGCGGAGGACGCGGCGCGAAGTGATGCCGGGCGCGGAACGGCCCGCAGGGCGCGGGGCGGGCCTCAGCGCAGCCGCTGGGTCAGGGGGATGGCGGGCGGGAGCACGGCCAGGGCGGGCGTTGCGGGCAGCGGGCGCGTCGTGGCGCCGGGGCCCCGGGCCCAGGCGGCGGTGAGGGCCTCGGCGATGGCGCGCAGCTCGCGCCGGTCGGGGTACCAGAACAGGGGGTCGCGGCTGTGCTTGTCGGGGACGGGCTCGGGCGCGGCGCCGGGGCCCAGGGGGCAGGGCGGGGCGAACATCACGGCGGACAGCAGCCATTTGGAGGCCAGCCCGGCCTGGTCGAAGAACACGCGCAGGCATTGCAGCCCGGCCAGGCGCGGCGCGCGCCCCGGGGCCACGGTCAGCAGCGCGCGGGCCGCGCTCACCGTGCGCCCGGCGTGGAAAGGGTGCGGCCCCCGGCGCGCCAGCAGCTCGTCCCACATGGCGGCAGGCACGCACAGCGGGGCGCCCGCCGGGCCGATGACGATGGTCTTGCACTGCATGCTCATGGCGTGACTCCTGCCGGGATGCGTTGTTGCGCGCGGGAGCGGGGAGCGGGGCGGGAACGGGGCGAAGGAGGATGCGCGAGTCTTCCTTGTTAGCAGCTTCGCCGCCCCGGTGCAACCCCGGGCACGGAAAAAGGCGGCTGCCGGCGCGGCCGAGGGGGCGTGCGCGAGGGGAGACCGCTGGCGGGTCACGGAGGTTTTTGTCTTGGCGGGGCGGTGCTGGCGCGGGCGGTGGCGTTCGCAGGCCGTGCCCCTGGCCCGCTCGCCACGGCAGGGCGCGCGGGCGCGGGCTGGGCGCCGCGTTGCGCGCCAGTCGGGGAGGCATGCAGGCGCAGGCGGGGTGCTCCGAAGGCCGCCTCCTGGACTGTCGGCCGCAGGCGGGGCGCTTTCTGCTGCCTGCCGCAGGCGCGGCGGGAAAGGAAAAAGGGTTTCAGGATGGCTGTTGCACCCTGAAACCCTTGTTCGTATCGTGGTGGGCCCGGCAGGATTCGAACCTGCGACCTACTGGTTCGTAGCCAGGCACTCTATCCGACTGAGCTACGAGCCCACGCTGTCGAGAGGTCGGTTTTTAGGCTCCTTTGGCGTGGCCGTCAAGGAGGAATTTTCGTCGGGGCGCATTTTTTTGCTCCGGGGTGCGGGAAGGGGCTGCCAATGCGCTTTCGGGGAGGGCGGCGTCCTGCGCGCGGCCTGGGTCTGGCGGGCGGCCCGCCCGCGCCGTTGCCAAGGGCGCTGGCCTGGGGTATCCGGGGCCTGCGCTGCCTTTGCGGCGCAGGGAGCGTGGCCGGACCCATGAGCGGACAGACGATCGATCCCCAAACCCTGCTGGCGGCCCTGCCGCCCCTGGCCCCGGGCGGGCCCGTGCTGGAGGGCCGCCTGGCGGCGGCCTGGGCTTTCCTGCGCGCGGCGGCCCTGGCCGCCGGGCCGGGGCGCGTGGCCGTGGCCTGGACCGGCGGCAAGGACTCGACCCTGGCCCTGTGGCTGTGGCGCGCGGTGCTGGCCGAGGTCGCCCCGGGGGCGCGGCCCCGGGCCGTGAACCTGGACACGGGCTGCAAGTTCCCGCAGGTGCTGGCCTTTCGCGACGCCCTGGCCGAGGCCTGGGGCGTGGACCTGCATGTGGCCCGGCCCGGGGTGGACCTGGAGGCCTACCCCGTGGCCGTGGACAAGGTGGCCTGCTGCCGCGACCTCAAGGTCCGACCCCTGGCCGGGGCCGTGGCGGCGCTGGATATTGCCGTGCTCATCACCGGGGTGCGCGCCGACGAGCACCCGGCCCGCGCCGCGCGCCCCGCCGCCGAGGCCCACGCCGACCCGCCGCACCTGCGCCTGGCCCCGCTGTGGCATTTCGGCGAATTCGACATCTGGGCCGCCACCCTGGACCACGGGCTGCCCTGCTGCGCGCTCTACGGCCAGGGCTACCGCTCCCTGGGCTGCGTGCCCTGCACGGCCCTGCCGGACCCCGGCGCCGGGGAGCGCTCGGGCCGCGACCAGGACAAGGAGCGGCACATGGAAGCCCTGCGCAGCCTGGGGTATTTCTAGGCGCGCAGGGTTTTTCCGCCCGGGCGGGCGGCCCGGCGTCGTGCATAAGGACCGTCGGGCCGAGCGCATGGTTTTCCCCACCCCGCAAGGCGGCCCGGGGGCGGCGGCCACCCCGCGCGGATTGCCGCGCGGCCTTTCCCCGCCCCGCCCGCCCGGGGCCGGGGGGCGGGTTGTCCTTGGCTTGGCGCGGGAAATGGGGTAACAAGCCTTCTCTTCGCAAGCCGCAGCACACGAGCCGCACCATGACCGCCGCAGAGCACGCCCACGCCACCGTGACCGACCCCTTCCGGCCCCCGCGCCGGGTCTCGCGCGTGGTGCGCGTGGGGGGGGTGGCCATCGGCGGGGACCATCCCGTGGCCGTGCAGAGCATGACCAACACCGACACCCGCGACGTGGGCGCGACCCTGGCCCAGATTCGCGCCCTAGCCGAGGCCGGGTGCGAGATCGTGCGCCTGGCCGTGCTGGACGAGGAGGCCGCCCGGGCCCTGGCGGCCATCCGCCGCGACTCGCCCGTGCCGCTGGTGGCCGACATCCACTTCGACCACCGCCTGGCGCTCATGGCCGTGGACGCGGGCCTGGACGGGCTGCGCATCAACCCCGGCAACATCGGCGGGGCGGCCCAGGTGGACGCCGTGGTCCGCGCGGCCAAGGCCGCCGGGGTGCCCATGCGCATCGGCGTCAACTCCGGCTCGGTGGACAAGCGCCTGCTGGCGCGCTTTGGCGGGCCCACGCCCGAGGCCATGGTCGAAAGCGCCCTGGAGCACGTGCGCCTGCTCGAAGAGCGCGACTTTTTCGACACCAAGATCTCGGTCAAGGCCTCCAGCGTGCCCGCGACCATCGCGGCCTACCGCCTGCTGGCCGGGCGCTGCGACTATCCGCTGCACATCGGCGTCACCGAGGCGGGCACCCCGGGGCGCGGCACGGTCAAATCGTCCGTGGGGCTGGGCGTTTTGCTCTACCACGGCATCGGCGACACCGTGCGCGTGTCGCTCACGGGCGACCCCGTGGCCGAGATGGACGTGGCCTGGGAGCTGTTGCGCGCCCTGGGCCTGCGCGCGCGCGGCCCGGAGATCGTCTCCTGCCCCACCTGCGGGCGCACGGAGATCGCCCTGGCCGAGCTGGCCCGGGCCGTGGAGGAGCGCCTGCGCCCGGTGACGGACGTGTTCACCGTGGCGGTCATGGGCTGCGTGGTCAACGGCCCCGGCGAGGCCAAGGGCGCGGATATCGGCATTGCCGGAGGCCGGGGCAAGGGCCTGATCTTCCGCCGGGGCGAGGTGGTGCGCACCGTGCGCGGGGCGCAGAATCTGCTGCCCGAATTCATGGCCGAGCTGGAAAAATTTCTCGAAGAACGCAAGAAGGAGACGCCATAGATGAAGATGAGCACCCTGTACGCCCCGACCCTCAAGGAAGCCCCGGGCGATGCCGAGGTCGTGAGCCACAAGCTGCTGGTGCGCGCGGGCATGATCCGCAAGCTGACCTCGGGCATCTACACCATCCTGCCCCTGGGCCTGCGCGCCGTGAACAAGGTCGCCGCCATCGTGCGCGAAGAGATGAACCGCGCGGGCGCCCAGGAAATCCTCATGCCCATGGTCCAGCCCGGGGACCTGTGGCGCGAGTCGGGCCGCTGGGAGCACTACGGCAAGGAGCTGTTGCGCTTCGAGGACCGCCACGGGCGCGACTACTGCCTGGGCCCCACCCACGAGGAGGTCGTCACCGACCTGATCCGCGGCGAGGTGCGCTCCTACCGCCAGCTGCCCCTGAACCTCTACCAGGTCCAGGGCAAGTTCCGCGACGAGATCCGCCCGCGCTTCGGGCTGATGCGCTGCCGCGAGTTCATCATGAAGGACGCCTACTCCTTCGACGCCGACGAGGCCGGGGCCGAGGCGAGCTACCGCGCCATGTACGACGCCTACACGGCCATCTTTACCCGCCTGGGCCTGCGCTTCCGCGCCGTGGACGCCGACTCCGGGTCCATCGGCGGCAGCTTCTCCCACGAGTTCATGGTCCTGGCCGACACGGGCGAGGACACCATCGCCGTGTGCCAGGCCTGCGACTACGCGGCCAACCTGGAAAAGGCCGGGGTGCGCGGCAAGTTCGACCCCAGCCCCGAGGAGGGCCCGCGCCTGACCGAGGTGCCCACCCCCGGCGCGCACACCGTGGAAGAGGTCGCCGCGCTGCTGGACGTGAACCCCACCCAGATCATCAAGACCCTGCTCTACGACGCCGACGGCCAGCCCGTGGCGGCGCTGGTGCGCGGCGACCGCGAGCTGAACGAGATCAAGCTCAAGAACGCCCTGGGCTGCGCCGAGCTGCGCCTGGCCAGCCCCGAGCAGGTCCGGGAGTGGACCGGCGCGCCCGTGGGCTTCGCCGGGCCCGTGGGCCTTGGCGTGGCGCGCATCCTGGCCGACCAGGAGCTGCGCACGGCCATGGACTACGTGGTCGGGGCCAACAAGGCCGACGCCCACTTCCGCCACCTGTGCCTGGGCCGCGATGTGCAGGCCAAGATCGACTACCGCGACCTGCGCACCATCACCGCCAAGGACCCCTGCCCGTGCTGCGGCGGCCCCCTGGCCCTGCCCCGGGGCATCGAGGTCGGCCACGTCTTCAAGCTGGGCACCAAGTATTCCGAAGCCCTGGGCGCGCGCTTCCTGGACGAGGCGGGCAAGGAGCAGACCATCATCATGGGCTGCTACGGCATCGGCGTGACCCGCGTGGTGGCCGCGTGCATCGAACAGAACCACGACGCGGCGGGCATCGTGTTCCCGCCGCCGGTGGCGCCCTTCGAGGCCGTGGTGCTCTGCCTGGACCCCAAGGATGAGGCCGTGCTGGCCCGGACCGAGGAGGTGGCCGACGCCCTGCGCGCCGCCGGGGCCGACGTGCTGCTGGACGACCGCGACGAGCGCCCGGGCGTGAAGTTCAAGGACGCCGACCTCATCGGCTTCCCGCTGCAGTGCGTGGTGGGCGGCAAGGGCCTGGCCCGGGGCATCGTGGAATGCAAGGACCGCCGCAGCGGCGAGAAGACCGAGCTGCCCCTGGAGGGCTTCGCGCGCGAGGCGGCCCTGTGGCGCAAGGGCGTGTGGTGCGGCTGGGGCCTGGGCGCCGGGGACGGCGTCGAGGAGTGCCGCTAGCATGGCCGCCGACGCGCTGGCCGGGCTGGCCGCGACCCTGGGCGGGGGCCTGACTGGCGCCGCGCTGCTGGCCCTGGCCGGGGCGTCGGCCGTGTTCGCGGCGGCGCCCGGCCCGGGCATCGCGGCCATCGTCTCCCAGGCCGTGACCCGGGGCCGGGGGCCTGCCGTGCTCTGGGCCATGGGCACGACCCTGGGCGACATGGTCTACCTGCTGTTCGCGGCCTACGGCCTGGGCTGGGTGGCGGGCACGGCGGGGCCGGCCTTCGCCGCCCTGCGCTGGGCCGGGGCGGGCTATCTGGTCTGGCTCGGGGTGCGCAGCCTGCGCGCCGCGCCGCCCCGGGAGCCCCTGGCCGCCCCGGGCGCGGCCTGCGGGCGCAAGCGCTTTTTGCTGGGCGGGATGTGCGTCTCCCTGGGCAACCCCAAGGTCATCGCCTTCTACTGCGGGTTCCTGCCCGCCTTCGTGGACCTGGAGCACCTGACCCACGCTGGCGTGGCCGCCGTGGCCCTGGTCGTCGGCGCCACGGTGCTGTGCGTGGCCACGGCCTTCGCGGTGCTGGCCGCGCGGGGCGGGGCGCTGCTGCGCCGCCCGCGCCCGTGGAAGATCATGAACCGCACCGCCGGGACGGTGATGATCGGCGCGGGCGTGGCCGTGGCGGCGCAGTAGGGGCCTGCGGTGCCGCACATCTTCGAGGTCGGCGAGCTGACGGGCGCCGTCAAGGACGTGCTGGAGAGCCAGTTCCCCTTCGTGTGGGTGCGCGGCGAGGTCGGCGGGGTCAGCCGCCCGGCCAGCGGGCACCTGTATTTCAGCCTCAAGGACGCCCGGGCGCGGCTGTCCGTGGTCTGGTTCCGGCGCAGCCAGCGCTGCGTGGCCCCCGGCGGGGTGGACCCGCGCACCGGCGAGGTGCTCGAGCACGGCTGCACCGCCGAGCTGACCGAGGGCACCACCGTGCTGGTGGCCGGGCGGCTTTCGGTGTTCGAGCCCCAGGGGGCGTACCAGCTGGTGGCCGAGCTGGTCCAGGAGCAGGGAGCCGGGCAGCTGGCCATGCAGTTCGAGGCCATGAAGGCGCGCCTGGCGGGCCTGGGCTACTTCGACCCCGGGCGCAAGCGGCCCCTGCCTGCGCACCCGGCGCGGGTGGCCGTGGTCACCGCGCCTACGGGCGCGGCCATCCGCGATTTCCTGTGTCTGGCCGGGGAGCGCGGCTGGGGCTGCGCCATCCGCATCTACCCGGCCCTGGTGCAGGGCGAGCAGGCCCCGGCCCAGGTGGCCGCCGCCCTGGACGCGGCCTGCGCCGACGGCTGGGCCGAGGCGGTGGCGCTGATCCGTGGCGGCGGCTCCCTGGAAGACCTGTGGGCCTTCAACACCGAGCCCGTGGCCGACGCAGTGTTCCGCGCCACGGTGCCTGTGGTCTGCGGGGTGGGCCACGAGGTGGACACGAGCATCGCCGACCTGGTGGCCGACGTGCGCGCGGCCACGCCCAGCCACGCGGCGCAACTTTTGTGGCCCGAGCGCGCGGCGCTCATGCAGCGGGTGGACGTGCTGGAGCAGGGGCTGTTCACCGCCATGGGCGGGCTGCTGGAGCGCCGCGAGGCCGCCCTAGGGCAGGTGGAGAAGGCCCTGCGCTGGCTCTCCCCGGCCCAGCGGCTGGCGCGCATGCAGGAGCGCCTGGGCACGGCCCTGCGCGACCTGCTGCGCGCGGGCAAGGCCCTGACGGCGCAGCCCCGGGCCGAGCTGGACCGTTGCGCGGGCGCCCTGGACGCGGCCTTCGGACCCCGGGCCGTGGCGCGGCGGCAGGGCGAGGTGCGGGCCCTGGCCCTGCGCCTGCCCCGGGCCGCGCGGCCCCTGCTGCGCGAGGCCGAGGGCGCCCGGGCCCTGGGGCGGCGCCTGGCCCTGGCCGGGCAGGCCGGGCCCCGGGGCGCGGCCCAGGCCCTGGCGCTGCTGGAATCGCGCCTGAAGGCCGTGGACCCCGAGGCGCCCCTGGCGCGCGGCTACGGGCTGGTGCGCGTGGCGGCCACGGGGCGGCTGCTGCGCAGCGTGGCCGAGGCCGCGCCTGGGCAGGAGCTGGACATCCGCGTGGCCGACGGCGCCGTTGGCGCGCGGGTGCTGGACGTGCGCCCCGGGCCGGCCGGACCTGGCGGATCGGGCGGGCCGGATGGAGAGGCCGGGTGATGCGCGCGCCGCGTGTCTTCATGGTCCTGCTGGCCCTGGCCCTGCTGGCCTGGGCCACCCCCGCCCGGGCCGGGGCGCGCCTGGAGTGCCCCGCCGAGGTCGGCCAGGGGCTGCCGTTTTTCGTGCGCGTGGTGGCCGACGAGGCCCCGGGCGCGGTGGACCTGGAGTTCGGCTCCGTGCGCGCCCGGGTGGAGCCCCGCGAGGGCGGCGGGGGCTGGGAGGCCCTGACCCTCCTGGGCACGAACCTGGAAGCCGCGCCGGGCCCGGTGCGGCTCGTGGCGCGGCTTGCCGGGCCGGGCGGGCCGCTGGTGCTGGAGCGCGAGGTGCGCGTGGTGGACCGCAGCTTTCCCGAGCAGCGGCTTTCCGTGGCGCGCGAGATGGTCCACCTGACCCCCGAGGCCCGGGCGCGCCACGAGGCCGAGCGGGCCGAGGTGCGCCGCGTGCTGGCCGACGTGTCCCGCCCCCGGGCCTGGGGCGGGGAGTTCGTGCGGCCCGTGCCGGGCGCGGTGTCCAGCGCCTTCGGCCTGCGGCGCTTCTTCAACGGCGAGCCGCGCGCCCCGCACCGGGGCGTGGACCTGCGCGGCCCCGAGGGCCAGCCCGTGCTGGCCATGGCCGCGGGCACGGTGGTCCTGGCGGCGCAGCACTATTTCGCGGGCGGCAGCGTGTATGTGGACCACGGCCAGGGGCTGGTGAGCATGTACTTCCACCTCTCGGAGCTGCTGGTGCGCCCCGGCGACGCCCTGGCCGCCGGGGACGTGCTCGGCAGGGTGGGCAGCACCGGGCGGGTCACGGGCCCGCATCTGCATTTCGGCCTGGCGGTGTATGGCGAGCTGGTGGACCCCATGCCGCTTGTCACCGGCAGCCTCAGACCAGAATAGGAGCATGCGCATGAGTCAGGACAAGGACGGCTTCGAGGCCAGCATGGCCCGGCTGCGGGAGATCGTGGAGAAGCTCGAAGGCGGGGACCTGCCGCTGGAGGAGGGCGTGACCCTGTTCCGCGAGGGGGTGGCCCTGGCCAGGAGCTGCCGCGAGCGGCTGGACAAGGCCCGCAACGAGGTGACCATTCTGGCCGACGGCGTGTTGCGCGACTTCGCACCGGAGGACGGCGATGCCTGACGTGGACGTGAAGAAGACCCTGGCCAACTATGCGGCGGCGGTGGAGCGGCACCTGGAAACCTGCCTGGAGGGCCGCGACATCGCGCCCCGGCTGGCCGAGGCCATGCGCTACAGCCTGCTGGCCGGGGGCAAGCGCCTGCGGCCCGTGCTGTGCATGGTCTGGGCCGAGATCGCCGGTACGCCCGCGCAAGCCGTGGTGCCCTTCGCGGCGGGCATCGAATGCATCCACACCTATTCGCTGATCCACGACGACCTGCCCGCCATGGACAACGACGACCTGCGCCGGGGCAAGCCCACCAGCCACAAGGTCTTCGGCGAGGCCACGGCCATCCTGGCGGGCGACGCCCTGCTCACCGAGGCCTTCAGCCTGATGCTCGGGGTCACGGAGGTGCCCGCCGAGCGGGTGCTCCAGGCCACGGCGGTGCTGGCCTACGGCGCGGGCCCCAGCGGCATGGTCGGCGGCCAGCAGGTGGACATGGAGCTGACCGGGCGCGCGGGCGTGGATCTGCGCGACCTGCAACGCATGCATTCCCTCAAGACCGGGGCGCTCATCACCGCCTCGTGCCTGGCCGGGTGCATCCTGGGCGGCGGCGGCGAACAGGACATGCAAAACGCCATGGAATACGGCAAGCACCTGGGCATGGCCTTCCAGATCGCCGACGACATCCTGGACGTGGTCGGCGACCAGCAGGAGCTGGGCAAGCCCGTGGGCAGCGACCAGGACCAGGGCAAGAACACCTACCCTTCGCTGGTGGGGCTGGAACAGAGCCGGATCATGGCCGTGCAGTGCGCCGTGCAGGCCAACCGGGCCCTGCAGGGCTACCGGGGCCCGCAGGTGGACTTCCTGGGCCATCTGGCGGCATATGTTGTGGAGCGCACCAATTGACGGCAACCCCGGGCGGCGGTCCTCCGGCGCCCCCCGCGACAAGGACCGGCGAACCCATGGCCCGCAAAGCTAGGACAATGGACAAGACACTTCCGCAGACGCCCATCCTGCCGCGCATCGCGCGGCCCAGGGACGTGCAGGCCCTGACTTCCGCCGAGCTGGCCGCCCTGGCGGCGGAGCTGCGCGCGCGCATCATCGAGACCGTGGCCGCCAACGGCGGGCACCTGGCCCCCTCGCTGGGGGTCGTGGAGCTGACCCTGGCCCTGCTCAAGGTCTTCGACCCCGACCAGGACAGGATCGTGTGGGACGTGGGCCACCAGGCCTACGGCTACAAGCTGCTCACGGGCCGGGCCGAGCGCTTCGGCACCCTGCGCACCCTGGGCGGATTGAGCGGTTTCCCCAAGATGAGCGAGAGCCCCTACGACCATTTCGGCGTGGGCCATTCGTCCACGTCCATCTCCGCTGCCCTGGGCATGGCCATGGCCCGCGACCTGCGCGGCGAGGACCGCAAGGTCGTGGCCGTCATCGGCGACGGTTCCATGACCGCCGGGCTGGCCTTCGAGGGCTTGAACCAGGCCGGGGGCATGGGCAGCGACATGGTCGTGGTGCTCAACGACAACGAGATGTCCATCTCGCGCAACGTGGGCGCCCTGTCGCAGTTCATCTCCAAGAGCATCACCAAGCGCTGGGTGGTGCGCTTCAAGAAGGACGTGGAGGCCCTGCTCAAGCAGGTGCCCAAGATCGGCAGCGACCTGGCCGACTACGCGCGCAAGTCCGAGGAGGCCTTCAAGCACTTCTTCACCCCGGGCATCCTCTTCGAGGCCTTCCGCTTCAACTACCTGGGCCCCTTCGACGGCCACAACGTGGACGGGCTGGTGGACGTGTTCCGCCATGTCCACGACCTGGAAGGCCCGGTGCTGGTGCATGTGCTGACCACCAAGGGCCGGGGCTACCAGCCCGCCGAGTCCAACCCGACCTACTTCCACGGCGTGGGCTGCTTCGAGCCCGAGACGGGCGCGGCCCTGAAGTTCGGCCCCTGCGCGCTGCCCTCGTACACCGAGGTCTTCGGCAGAACGCTGCTGCGCCTGGCCGAGGCCGACGAGCGCGTGGTGGCCATCACCGCCGCCATGCCCGAGGGCACGGGGCTGTCGCCCTTCGCCGAGCAGATGCCCGACCGTTTCGTGGACGTGGGCATCTGCGAGCAGCACGCCGTGACCTTCGCCGCCGGGCTGGCCACCCAGGGCTTCCGGCCCGTGGTGGCCATCTATTCGACCTTCATGCAGCGCTCCTACGACCAGATCGTGCACGACGTGTGCCTGCAGAACCTGCCCGTGACCCTGTGCCTGGACCGCGGCGGGCTGGTGGGCGAGGACGGGCCGACGCACCACGGGGCCTTCGACCTGAGCTTTTTGCGTCATGTCCCCAACCTGACCTTCATGGTCCCGGCGGACGAGGCCGAGCTGGCGCGGATGCTGGTCACGGCGCTGGGGCACGACGGGCCGGTGGCCCTGCGCTACCCGCGCGGGGTGGGCATCGGCGCGGCCCTGGACGACGAGCCCAGGCCCCTGGCCCTGGGCCGGGGCAAGCTGCTGCGCGAGGGCGCCGACGCCCTGGTGCTGGCCATCGGCAGCCGGGTCCACCCGGCCCTGGAGGCCGCGCGCGAGATCGAGGCCGAGACCGGGCGCCAGGTGGCGGTGTTCAACGCGCGCTTCGTGCGCCCGCTGCCCGTGGAGCAGATCGCCGCCCTGGCGGCAGGCACCACCCGGGTGCTCACGGTGGAGGAGAACGCCCTGGCGGGCGGCTTCGGCTCGGCGGTGCTGGAGGCCCTGGCCGACCGCGACCTGCTGGCCGGGCGCACCGTGCGCCGCCTGGGCCTGCCCGATGCCTTCGTGGAGCACGGCAAGCAGAAGGAGTTGCGCGCGCGCCTGGGCATCGACCGCGCGGGCATCAAGGCCGCGCTGCTGGAGTTGCTCGGGGTGTAGGGCCGCGCGCGGCGAAGGGGCCGCCAACCAATGGTTTTGCCGCAGCCCGGGCCACCCCGGGCTGTTTTTTTTGCGCGCCGGGCCCGGCAGGGCGGAGGCCGGAGACAGCGGGCGCGCGCCGGGGGGAGCGCCGCGCGCCGGGCGGGGCGGCACTCCCGGGGCCCGGCTGCGACCCGGCACGGTTCACGTTGACGCCGGGTGTGCAAAGACTATATGTTTGGTCAAGATAGCAACCCCCCGCCGCAGGGCGGGGCCGGATCAAGCCAGACCAGGCCGGACCAGTCCGGACCAGGTCAGACCAAGCCAGACCTAGGAGGACACGATGAACAGGCTGTTGTATCTCAAGGCGTCCCCGCGCGGGTCGCGTTCGCATTCCGTGGCCGTGGCCGACGCCTTCGTCGAGCAGTGGAAGGCCGTGAACCCCGGGGCCGAGGTGGTGGTCCGCAACCTCTTCGAGATGGACCTGCCGCCCTTTGACGGCGACCGGATCATGGCCAAGTACAATATCCTGCATGGCCGGGGCCATTCCCTGGACGAGAAGCAGGCCTGGGGCGAGATCGAGGCGATCATCAACGACTTCAAGTCGTTCGACCGCTACGCCTTCGCCGTGCCCATGTGGAACTTCAGCGTGCCCTACCGCCTGAAGCAGTACTTCGATATCCTCGTGCAGCCCGGCTACACCGTGGGCATGAACGAGAAGGGCTACTTCGGGATGCTCGAAGGCAAGAAGGCCTTCGTGGCCTACTCCAGCGGCGGCATCTACCCCGAGGGCAACCCGGTGGAGACCTGGGACTACCAGTCCACCTGGCTGCGCATGATCCTGGGCTTCATCGGCATCTCCGACGTGGTCAGCGCGACGACCAACGGCATGCTCATGGAGGGCCGCGACGCGCGCCGCTCCGACGCCATTGTCCGCGCGGCGGAGCTGGCCCGGGGGTTCTAGGGGCCCGGAGCCCGGGCCGCCCGCCCCGGCCAACGACAACCGAGCGCCCCGCGCGGCACAGCCGCGCGGGGCGCTTGCGTTGGTGGCGGGGCGGCCCGGGGGCAGCCGCCCGTGCGCCCGGCTAGTCCAGGTCCGAGCTCTCCGTGTTGTCGTCGGTGGGCTCGTCGTCCGCAGCACCGGCGGGCAGGCCGGCGGCCTTGCGCGCCGCGCGGCGCGCCGCGCGGGCCTCGGCCTTTTCGGCCTCCTCGGCGCGCAGGGCCCGGCGCAGCACCTTGCCGACCATGGTCTTGGGCAGCTCGGTGCGGAACTCCACCTGCCGGGGCAGCTTGTACTTGGCCAGCTTCTGGCGGCACCAGGCGATGACCTCGCTCTTGGTCATCTCCTGGCCCTCGTGCAGCACCACGTAGACCTTGACGATCTCCCCACGCGAGGCGTGGGGGATGCCCACGGCCACGGCGTCCTTGATCTTGGGGTGCTCGTGGAGCACCTCGTCGATCTCGCGCGGGTAGATGTTGTACCCGCTGGAGATGATCAGGTCCTTCTTGCGGTCCACGATGGTGAAGTAGCCTTCCTCGTCCATGGTGGCGATGTCGCCGGTGTAGAGCCAGCCGTTGCGCAGCACGTTGGCCGTTTCGTCGGGGCGCTGCCAGTAGCCGGACATGACCTGCGGCCCGCGCACGATGAGCTCGCCCTTCTTGCCCGGGGGCATGTTGATCTGGCCCACGTCCATGTCCACGATGCGGCTGTCGGTTCCGGGCAGGGGCAGGCCGATGGACCCGGGCTTCTTCACGCCCGTGAGCGGGTTGAAGTGCGTGGCGGGCGAGGCCTCGGTCAGCCCGTAGCCCTCGACGATCTCCGACTCGGTGAGCCGGGTGAACTCGCGCATGGTTTCCACCGGAATGGGCGCCGAGCCCGACACGCAGACCTTGAGGGACTTGAAGTCCGCCGGGTCGATGTTCTTCTGGTGCAGGATGGCCGCGTACACCGCCGGGGCGCCCGGGAAGATGGTCGGCTTGGTGGCCTTGATGACCTTGATGAGGTCCTGGGGCACGAAGCGCGGCACGGGCAGCATGGTGGCGCCGATGCTGGTGGGCAGGTTCAGGCCCACGGTCAGGCCGTAGATGTGGAAGAAGGGCAGGATGTCCAGGAAGCTTTGGTGCTCGCGGCCCAGGGTGTGCAGGATGGCGTGGCACTGCTGGACGTTGGCCGTCATGTTGCGGTGGGTGATCATCACGCCCTTGGAGATGCCCGTGGTGCCGCCGGTGTATTGCAGCAGGGCGAGATCCTTGCGCGGGTCCGCCGGGGGGCGGCTGATGCGCTCGTCGCCCTTGGTCAGCGGCTTCCAGCGCACCACGCGCGAGCCGTCCACCGGCACGTCGGTGAACAGGTTCTCCTTCTTCGCCTTGATCTTGTAGAGCAGGTTGAGCGGCAGGGCCAGGCAGTCGGAGATGGAGGTGACGATGAACTTCTCCACCCCGGGCAGCCGGTCCTGCACGGATTTGATCTTCGGCCAGAGGTGGTCGAGCACGATCATGAAGCGGCAGCCCGCGTCGTTGATCTGGTGGATCAACTCCTTTTCCATGTACAGCGGGTTGGTCATCACCACCACGGCCCCGGATTTCAGCGCGCCCCAGTAGGACAGGATGGTCTGGGGCAAGTTGGGCAGCATGATGGAGATGCGTTCGCCGGGTTGCAGCCCCAGGTGGCGCAGGTTGGCCGCGATGACCTCGGACTGCTCGCGCAGCTTGCGGTAGGACATGGACCAGTTGCGGAAGATGATGGCCTTGCGCTTGGGGAAGTTGTCCGCCGCGCGGTCCAGGTACCCGAAGATGGGGATGTTCTCGTAGGTGATGTGCGGATCGACCTCGCGGTCGTAGTGATCCATCCAGGGGCGCGGAAAGTCCGTCATGCGTGCCTCGCAACCGGGTGGGGGGGCGTCCTTGGTGAGGGCGCCCGCACCACGCGGGCGCGCCCTTGGGCCGGCCACAGGCCGGGCAGGGTTTCATAATCTGAAAAACGGAATCTGTGAAGCGTTTTGGCGCCCCGGGGGGCCAGGCCCCATCCCGCCCCGCCGGGCCGCGCGCGCCGCGGCCCCAGGTCGCGGCGTACGCATCCATTGGGCTGTAAATCATCACGGCGCAATTGTATAGCCCACCGCGCGGCTCCGGCGCGGCTTGTGGCGCCGCGTTGGCCTATCCTTCCGGAATATAAGGCCATGACTAATCTTAACATTCCCTGCCTTGACTTTCCCTGCCCGAATTCATACATGGCTTCAAACTAAAATTGAAACGCTGTTTTAAGAGAGTTCAAGATCCATCAGGAGTGTTGCCATGAGCGTCAGCGAAACGGTGCCGGCCCCGACCAGGGACAGGATTCTGGCCGCCGCCTCGGACGTGTTCGCCCAGGAAGGTTTCGAGAAGGCTACCGTGCGCGGCATCTGCGCCCAGGCCCAGGCCAACGTGGCCGCCGTGAACTACCATTTCCGCGACAAGCGCGAGCTGTACCGCATGGTGCTCCAGGCCTGGCAGGCCGAAGCCGAGGCGCGCTTTCCCCTGGACGGGGGGCTTGCGGCCCCGGAGGCCCCGGTGGCCGAGCGGCTGCGCGGTTTCTACCGCGCCATGCTGCTGCGCCTGTTCCGGGGCGCCAGCGACCCCCAGGCGGCCTATGGCCGGGCCAGGGTCTGGCTGGGCGAGCTGATCCAGGCGGGGCTTGCCCAGTCGCCGGAAAGCATGCGCAACTATACGACCATGGAGGCCCACCTGCGCCCCCTGGTGCATGCGGAGCTGGGGCCCGTGGAGGGTACCCGGCTGCGCGACGCCGTGGACAGCTGCCTGGCCCAGGTGGTCATCTATTTCCTGGGCTTTGTTTCCGACCCCGGTTTTTTTTCCCTCGCGCTGGCCAAGGACGGCGAGATCGACCGTGTGGCCGCGCACATGACACGCTTCGCCCTGGGAGGGCTCCGGGCGATGAAGGAGAACGGCAATGACGACATATGACGGCGCGCCCGCCCGGGCCGCCCGTATCGTGCGGGCCGTGGCCGCGTATCTCGCCGCCGGGGCCCTGGGCCTCGGGCTGGCGCTGGCTGGCTGCACGGACAAGGGCCCGGCCCCGGCCCCCGGGGCCGGGGCGGAGCAGGAGGCCGAGCACCGGGTCCAGGTGCGCGTGCAGCGGGTGGAGCCCGTCGTGCTGCGCGACGTGCTGACCCTGCCCGGCGAAACCGAGCCTGACGCCGACGTGGTGCTCTCGTCGGAGACCGACGGCGTCGTGGAATGGGTCGGCCCCGTGGAGGGCCAGCGCGTGGAGCAGGGCGAAACGCTCATGCGCATCGACGTGGCGGCCAAACGCGCCAAGCTGGAGCAGGCCGAGCTGTCCAGCCGCCTGGCCGAGGCCCAGGCCCGCCGCCGCGAGCAGCTTTTCCAGGAGAGCGTGCTTTCGCGCGAGGAGCTGGACGAATCGCGCACGGCCATGGAAGTGGCCCGCGCCAGCGTGGCCGAGGCCCGTGCGGACTTCGCCCAGGGCCAGGTGCGCGCGCCCATCTCCGGCGTGGTGGAGAGCCTGGACGCCGACCCCGGCGAGTTCGTCTCCGTGGGCCAGCAGCTTCTGCGGCTGGTCAACCGCGACGTGGTGCGCGTCATCGTCAGCGTGCCCGAGCTGGACGTGCGCTACCTGAGCCCGGGCAGCGAGGCCGACGTGACCGTGGACGCCTGGCCGGGGCGCAGCTGGCGGGGCCGGGTGGATTTCGTGTCCGCCAAGGCCGACAGCGCCACGCGCACCTTCTCCGCCCGGGTGCTGGTGGACAACGCCGACGGCGCCATCCGCCCCGGGATGCTCGCGCGGGCGTCGTTTTTGCGCCGCGAGATCGCGGACGCCGTGGCCGTGCCGCTTTCCTCGGTGCAGGACAAGGGCGGCGAGCGGATGCTCTTCGTGGAGGATGGCGGCGTGGTCCGGGCGCGCACGGTGGAGCTGGGCGTGGTCCAGGGCGGGGTGGTGCAGGTGCTCTCGGGCCTTGAGCCGGGCGAGAATCTCATCGTCGCCGGGCAGGGTTCCGTGGAGGAAGGTACGCGGGTGGTGGTGCAATGATCGTCAACCGCGCAGCCCTGGCCCGCAAGTCGGCGGTGCTGGTGCTCACCGTGTTCCTGGCCCTGGCCGGGGCGGTGGCCTACCGCTCCCTGCCCCTGGAGTCCAACCCCGACGTGACCATCCCCTATGTCTTCGTGACCACCGACTACGAGGGCGTGGCCCCGGAGGACATGGAAAAGCTGGTGACCATCCCCCTGGAGCGCAAGCTCAAGGGCCTGTCGGACCTGGAGGAGCTGCGCTCCATCTCCCAGGACGGCGCCAGCATCATCGCCCTGAAGTTCCTGCCCGACATCGATATCGACGACGCCTTGCAAAAGGTGCGCGACAAGGTGGACCAGGCCAAGTCCGACCTGCCTGCGGACCTGCCCGACGATCCGGTCATCGCCGAGATGAACTTCTCGGACCGCCCGATCATCAACGTCGTGCTCTCCGGGCCCTTCAGCCTCAAGCGGCTCAAGGTGCTGGCCGAATCGTTCGAGGACCGCTTCGAGGCCGTGCCCGGCGTGCTGGACGCCAGCGTCCTGGGCGGGCTGGAGCGCGAGATCCACGTGCTCTTCGACCTGGACCGCGTGGCCTTCTACCGCATGCCCTTTTCCAGCCTGCTCACGGCGGTCACCGAGGGCAACGTCAACGTGCCCGGCGGGTCCATGGACATCGGCGACCAGCGCTACCAGGTGCGCGTGCCCGAGGACTTCCAGCACCCCGACGAGATCCGCTCGCTGGTGGCCTTCACGCGCGGCGGGCGCCCCGTGTACCTGCGCGACGTGGCCAGCATCGAGGACGCCGCCAAGGACCAGGAGACCATCGCGCGCATGGACGGCCAGCAGAGCGTCACCGTGTCCGTCACCAAGCGCAGCGGCGAGAACGTGGTGCAGATCGTCGAGGCCCTGCGCGCCGCCGTGCAGGAGCTGCGCGGCGAGATGCCCCCGGCGCTGACCGTGACCCTGACCTCCGACCAGTCCGAGGACATCAAGAGCATGTTCGCCGACCTGGAGAACAACATCATCTCCGGGCTGGTGCTGGTGCTGGCCGTGGTGCTGTTGTTCATCGGCGGGCGCTCGGCGCTGTTCGTGTCCCTGTCCATCCCGTTGTCCATGCTCATCACCTTCGCTGTGCTCCAGGCCCTGGGCATCACCCTGAACATGGTGGTGCTCTTCGCCCTGATCCTGGCCCTGGGCATGCTCGTGGACAACGGCATCGTGGTGGTGGAGAACGTCTACCGCCACATGCAGGAGGGTGCGGACCGCGCCCAGGCTGCCCAGGCGGGCACCGACGAAGTGGCCTGGCCGGTCATCGCCTCGACCCTGACCACCCTGGGCGCCTTCGTGCCCATGATGTTCTGGCCGGGCATCATGGGCCAGTTCATGTCCTACCTGCCGCTGACGGTGATGGTCGCCCTGTCGGCCTCGCTGTTCGTGGCCCTGGTGGTCAACCCCGTGCTTTCGGCGCGCTTCCAGACCGTGCGCGCCGCCACCGCCGCCTCCCGCCCGCAGGACCGCGCCCTGGAATGGCTCCAGCGGCGCTACCTGGCCCTGCTGGCCCGGGCCCTGGACCATCGCCTGGCGGTGGCCGGGCTGGCCGTGGTGCTGCTGGTGGCCTCGGTGGGCGCCTTCGTGGCCTTCGGGCGCGGGGTGGAGTTCATGCCCTCGTCGGACCCCGAGCGGGCCTGGGTGCACATCGAGACCCCCGTGGGCACCAGCCTGGAAGCGTCGGACCGCATCGTGCGCCAGGCCGAGGCCCTGTGCCTGGCCGAGCCCGACGTGCTGCACGTCATCACCCAGGTCGGCACCATGGGCGGCAACCCCTTCGGCAGCTCCAACGCGGGCACCCACGTCTCCAAGCTCACCGTGGAATTCAAGGACTTCCACGAGCGCTCGCGGCCCTCCACCGCGCTGGTGGACGACCTGCGCGCGGCCCTGGCCGCCGCCATCACCGGCGCCACCGTGCGCGTGGAGAAGGAAACCATGGGCCCGCCCACGGGCGAGCCGGTGAACATGGAGATCCAGGGCACGGACATGCAGGCCCTGGGCGAGGTGGTGGCCCTGGTCATGGAGCGCATCAAGGGCGTGCCCGGGCTGGTGGACCTTCAGTCCGACTACATCCAGGGCAAGCCGGAAATCCGCGTGGCCGTGGACAAGGAAAAGGCCGCGCTCATGGGCCTGACCGCCAGCACCGTGGCCCAGACCGTCAAGGCCGCCGTGGGCGGTACCAAGGTCGGCTCCTACCGCGAAGGCAAGGACGAGTATGACATCGTGGCCAAGCTGCCCAGGAAGGACCGCAGCAGCCTGGAAGGCCTGACCCGGCTGACGGTGTCGGGCACCGACGGCGAGCCCATCCCCCTGACCAGTTTGGCCACGGTGGAGATGGCCGGGGGCATCGGCGGCATCAAGCACATCGACCAGAAGCGCGTGGTCACCGTGTCCGCCGACGTGAGCGGGCGCACCACCGGCCAGGTGCTGGCCGACGTGGAGGCCATCATGCGCACCGTGGAGTTGCCGCGCGGGTTCTCCTACTCCTTCACCGGCGAGAAGCAGGACCAGCAGGAGGCTTCGGACTTCCTGGGCAAGGCCTTCGTGGCCGCGCTGTTCCTGATCTTCCTGGTGCTGGTCACGCAGTTCGACGGCTTTAGGGCCCCGCTGATCATCTTGGCCTCGGTGGGCCTGTCGCTCATCGGCGTGTTCGCCGGGCTGCTGCTCACGGGCATGTCGTTCTCGGTGATCATGACCGGGGTCGGCGTCATCAGCCTCGCGGGGGTGGTGGTCAACAACGCCATCGTGCTCATCGACTACTTCAACCAGCTGCGGGCCCGGGGGCTGGCGGTGCGCGAGGCGCTCATGCAGGCCGGGGCCACGCGCTTCCGCCCGGTGCTGCTCACCGCCGTGACGACCATCCTCGGCCTGTTGCCCATGGCCACGGGGGTCAGCTTCGACTTCCTGAGCTTCTCGTGGGACGTGGGCAGCGAGAGCGCCCAGTGGTGGGGCCCCATGGCCGTGGCCGTGGTCTTCGGCCTGCTGGTGGCCACACTGCTGACCCTGGTTGTGGTGCCCGTGCTGTGCTCCCTGGCCGAGGAAGGCCTGTGGCGGCGCGCGGAGGGCGGGGGGGCCTAGTTGGCGCGGGTCAGCAGGCCGCTCACAACCCGGCCCCACCGGGAGACGGAGGGCTGCAATTCTGTTCGTTCCACGCCTGGGGGCAGGTGCAGGCAAAGGGGCCCGCTCGCGCGGGCCCCTCGTTTTTCAGCGCCGGGCGCAGCGGCGCGACCAGGCCCGGATGGCCGCCACCTCGTCGGCGGGGATGCACAGGAACTCCAGGAACTGCTGGTGGCGCTCGGGCTCGCTGCGCTCGAACCCGGCGTGCCAGCGGGCCATGTCCTGCTCCGTGAAGCCTGCGGCCTCGAGGATGCCTGTCCAGGCCTCGCGGGTCATGAGCACCTTGCGCCGGGCCTCAGGGGTTTGCAGGATGCCCAGGATGAAGCGCTGCTGCTCGCGCAGCCGGGCGATGTCGGCGTTGATCTCGTCCAGGCGCGCGGTGAGCACCTGGGCCGGGGCTCCGTCCTCGCTGTCCAGCAGCGCGGCGATGCGCGCCAGGGGCAGCCCGGCCTGGCGGTAGATGCGGATGCGCTCCAGGCGTGCGGCGTCCTGCTCCGTGTACAGGCGATAGCCGCTCTTGGAGCGCTCCGAGGCATCCAGCAGGCCGATCTTCGCGTAGTGCAGCAGTGCCGCGCGCGACAGGCCGAAGCGCCTGGCCAGGCGCCCGATGGTTTCCATGGTCCTCCTCCCCGGCGGGTTCAGGCCGTGCCCGTGCCCCGGAGCATGGTTCCGGTGCGCAGGTAGTGGTCGAGCATGGCCTCCAGCTCCGCCGTTTCCCGGTGGTATTCCGCTTCGACGCCGTCCGCAAGATGGTCGCGCCCGGCGTCGGTGGTGGCGGTCAGCCGGTTGTGCCACAGGACCGTGGCACCCCCGGCGCCGTCAGGGGCCAGGGTGATGGTCAGGTGCGTGACCAGGCCCAGGGCGGCGAAGCGCACGTACTCGATGGCCCGGGGCGGCTCGAAGCGCACGCAGGTCCAGGTTTCCGTGCCGACGCCCGGGAAGGCGGTGCGGAACACGCAGCCCGGCCCGGCGGCGCCAAGGGGCGCGTGCAGCACCTCGCAGCGCCAGTCGGGAATCCAGTCGTACTCGCGCACCGGGCACAGCAGGGGAAAGACCCTGTCGGGCGGCGCGCACAGGCGCATGACGTGCGCCACATCGCAGTGCGGGGCCAGGAGCGCGCCGGGCGCAGGGCTGGAATCGACGGTCATGATGTCCTCCTCGGTTTGGGGTTGAGGGGGCAGCATGAACCGTGAGGCAACAGACGGGTCAAGGGCCGGAGGAAAAAGTCCGCGCGCTTCCGGCGGGCGTGATCAGAGGGCGCCCGCCGGGTTTGTCGGCCTGGGGCTCCTGCAGCGACGGGGGGCGGGCTCGAAGGTCCGCCCCGAGCGGAGCGGCGAAAAAAGGCCGGACCCTTGCGGGCCCGGCCTTTTCATTTGGCGGGCGGGGCGTCAGGTGCCCCCCCACCCCTGGTGTCTGCCTTAGCCCAGCAGGATGCGCCGTGCGGTTTCGTCGCCCACTTCGGTGATGAAGGGGATGCCCGTTTCGCGCTCGGTTTCGCGGTTGGCGGAGGTGATGTCCTCGCGGCGGATGTCGGCCACGTCGAACTTGCGCGCCCCGGCCAGCAGCTGCTGGAGCCCGGCGGAGAGCTTGTCCATGAGCGTGACGATGGCCACGGCGCCGTAGGGCACGTTGCGCATTTCGTCCTTGCCCAGGCGCGAGGAGAGCTGGTGCCACGCGGCGAAGATCTCCTCGGGGGTGCGGCCATGCTCCACCACCGTGGCGGGCAGGGCGTCCCAGTTGCCGTTGATGGCCTCGCGGCGCTCGGGGTGCAGGGCGCCTTCGATGTTGGTGCCCAGGAACCCGGGAATCATCATCGCCCGGCCCATGCAGATCATCTTCACGAAGGGCGCGCCCAAAGCCAGGGCCTTGAAGATATTGCTTTCCTTGGCGAAGCCGCCCGCGAAGCTCATGTCCACCACGCGCTGGCCGCGCGCGGCCAGCAGGGCGGCGTACTCGTAGGCCTTGGCGTGCAGCAGCACGCTGGGCACGCCCCAGGTCTCCATCATGTTCCAGGGGCTCATGCCCGTGCCGCCGCCCGAGCCGTCCATGGTCAGCAGGTCGAGCCCGGCCTCGCTGGCGAAGCGGATGGCCATGGCCAGGCCTTCCATGCCGTAGGAGCCGGTCTTGAGGGTGATGCGCGCAAAGCCCAGGCTGCGCAGGTATTTCACTGAGGTCATGAACTCGTCGCGGACCTTCTCGTAGCTGTCCTGGGCGGTGTAGCCCAGGCGGCTGTGCCGCGCGAAGGAGCGCACGGCGCCGGACGCGAAGGCCTCGCGCACGCCGGGGTTCTCGGGGTCGGGGTCCACGAGGTAGCCGCGCTTTTTCAGGAACAGGGCGTAGTCCAGGCTGGTGACTTCGATCTCACCGCCGATGTTCTTGGCACCCTGGCCCCACTTCAGCTCGATGATGATGCGGTCGCCGTACTTCTCGGCCAGGTATTCGGCCACGCCGTTGCGCGTGTCCTCGACGTTGAGCTGGACGATGATGGCGCCCATGCCGTCGTGGTAGCGCAGGTAGGTCTGGATGCGCCGCTCCAGCTCGGGGGCGCTCTGGATGCGCCCGCTCGACAGCTCGGAGGCGCGGTCCACGCCGACCACGTTTTCGCCGACCACGATGGGCACGCCCGCCAGGGCGCAGCCCACGGCGAAGGAGTTCCAGTACTTGGCGGCGATGAAGGTCGAGCCCAGGGCGCCGGTCATGAAGGGCAGGCGGCAGTTGGTCTTGACCTGGTTGCCGAAGGAGGTGGCCAGGTTCACGTCGGTGAACAGGCAGTCGCCGGAGCGGGCCTTGTCCTCGTTGCCGTTCATGCCGCGCGCGCCGTAGCAGGCGCCCTGGATGCGCAGGGCGTTGTAGGACACGCCCACGTGGCAGGTGTTGCCGCTGCCGGCGGTGACCAGGCCGAAGTCGCGGGGGTAGAGGGTTTCCCGGCCCTTGAGGCTGGCCAGCCAGGTTTCGCACTTGCCCTTGCAGTCGGCCCGGCACAGGGTACACAGGCCGGATTCGATGGCGTTGCCGCGGTTGGTCGTGCCAAGCACGTCGTTCTGCTTCGACCAGTGGTTCATGCGGGGGTCCCCTTTGTGGATAAAAGATTGTTTACAGAAACGAAGAAGAGGTAGGCCAAAGCCTACGAATTTGCAAGTTCCAGAAAGGGGCCGGACGGCGGGGCGCGCGGGGCGGGGGTGAGAAAGAGTGGTCCGGCGGGTGGAGCGGAGCGGGCAGAAGCCGCGCGGGGCGGGGCGGGCCCAAGGGCCGCCGGGGTTGGCGGCGCCCCGTCCGCCCGGGCGGGGCGGCCCTCCGGGCCCGCCCGCCCCGTTCGCTACAGCGGCGTCTTGGTTCTGATGATTGGCTTCTGGACCCCGGCAGCGGCCAGTTTGGCCTTCAGGGCCTCGGTCTGCTCGGGGGTGCCCTGGAAGTGGACCAGGATGCGGTGCCACGTCGTGCCCTGGGCCTGGGCGGACTCCACGCTGGTGGTCAGGCCCTGGCCCTGGAGGCGCGCGGCGAACTTGCGGGCCACCTCGGCATCGCGCAGGGCGCCCACCTGGTAGACATAGGCGAAGCGCTGGCCGGAGGCCTGGGCCGCCGGGGCGGCGGCTGGCGCGGTGGCCGCTGCTGGCGCCGGGGCCTGGGGCGCGGCAGCCGGGGGCTGGGCTCCCGGGGCGGCTGCGGCCCGGGGCTTGACCGGGGCGGCCTCGCCGGGCTTGCGGTGCAGGTCGTCGTAGAATTCCAGCTCTTCGGCGCGCAGCACCTCGGGCGGGGCCGGAGCCGGGGCCGGGGCGGTGGCGTTTGCCTCGGGGCGCGGCATGATGCGCGCCAGCTCGGGCACGGCCTCTTCGGGCTTGTAGCCCCGGCCCACCAGCACCCCCAGCACGAAGGCCCAGGCCAGGGCCGCAACGGAGACGACCACCGTCGTCACCAGCCCGCCCGCCGTGAGGTTGAAGGGCAGGCGGCGGGGCTGCCCGTCCCCGTCGTCCCTGGTTTTGCGCCTGGTGTTGTCCTTGGCCATGATGCCTTCCTGTGTGGGTTACATGGACCGGGGCGCGGACACGCCCAGCAGGCCGAGCCCGCCGGAAAGCACCTGGGCCACGGCGCCGAGCAGCAGAAGCCGGGCGCGCTCCACCTCGGGCGCCTCGCCCAGGATGCGCGTGGAATGGTAGTAGCTGTGCAGGGCCCCGGCCAGGGTCATCAGGTAGTGGCTGACGTGGTGCGGGGCGAGATTGGCCGCCGCCGCCGCCACCGTGTCGGGGAACTGCTCCACGAGCTTGGCCAGGCGCAGGTCCTCGGCGGCGGCGAGCGGCGCCAGGGCCGCTGCCGAGGGCTCGCCCGCGTCCACGCCACGCTCGGCGGCCTTGCGCAGGATGGAGTGGATGCGCGCGTGGGCGTACTGCACGTAGTACACGGGGTTGTCCATGGACTGCTGCTTGACCAGCTCCAGGTCGAAGTCCAGGGGGCTGTCGCTCTTGCGCGACAGGAACATGAAGCGCGCCGCGTCGGCGCCCACCTCGCGGACCACGTCGGCCAGGGTCTCGAACTCTCCGGCGCGGGTGGACATGGCCACCTGCTCCCCGCCGCGCAAGAGGTTCACCAGCTGCACCAGGATGACCTGGAGGTCGTCGGCCCCCCGGCCCAGGGCCTGCACGGCGGCCTTCATGCGCGGCACGTAGCCGTGGTGGTCGGCGCCCCAGATGTCCACCACCATGTCGAAGCCGCGCTCGTACTTGTCGTCGTGGTAGGCGATGTCCGAGGCGAAATAGGTCAGCAGGCCGTCGGACTTGCGCAGCACGCGGTCCTTGTCGTCGGCGTACTGCGTGGAGCGGAACCAGAAGGCGCCGTCCTGGTCGTAGGCCAGCCCGCGCGCGCGCATGCGCTCGAAGGCGCGGTCCACGGCGCCGCGCTCAAGCAGGCTGCGCTCGGAGAACCACACCTGGTGCTCCACGCCGAAGTCTTCCAGATCCTTGCGGATGCCCGCCAGGATGTCGGCCATGGCCTTCTCGCGGCAGGCGTCCACGGCCTGGTCCTCGCTGGCGGCCTCGAAGAAGGGGCGGCCCTTTTCTTCCAGCAGCTCGCGGGCGATGTCGATGATGTAGTCGCCGCGGTAGTAGTCGCCGGGCTCGGGCACCTCGCGGCCCAGCAGGGCCTGCATGCGGTACCACACGCTCTGGCCGAGGATGAGCATCTGCCGCCCGGCGTCGTTGATGTAGTATTCGGTCTGGGTGTCGTAGCCCGCCGCGCGCAGCACGCGCGCCAGGCTGTCGCCCACGGCGGCGCCGCGCCCGTGGCCGATGTGCAGCGGCCCGGTGGGGTTGGCCGACACGTATTCCACCTGCACGCGGCGGCCCTGGCCCGTGTCGGTGCGGCCGTAGGCGGCCTCGGCGGCCAGGGCCTGGGCCACGGTGGCCTGCCAGAAGGCCGGGGTGAAGGTCACGTTCAGAAAGCCGGGCCCGGCGATGTCCACCCGGGCGATGTCCGTCGAGCGGGCGGCGATGGCGTCCGCCAGGGCCTGGGCCAGCTCGCGCGGGGGGCGCCCGGCCTGCTTGGCCAGGACCATGGCCACGTTGGTGGCCAGGTCGCCGTGGCGTTCGTCCTTGGGCGGCTCGATGGTCAGCTTGTCGGGCAGGGCCAGGCCCATGTCCGTGACGCAGGCAAGAAGCAGCGAGTGCAGGGTATCGTGTGCGCGCATTGTCTGTGGTGTCTCTTTCGCCGCGCGGGCGGCGCGGGGTGCTGGTTAGTCCTGCCCGGCGGGCAGCTCGTCCACGGCGGCCATGGTGTCCAGGCTGTGGCCCGTCCAGTCGGCGGGCAGGCCGTCCAGGTTCTGGCCGAGCATCTTGGTCAAAACGCCCTTGGGCCCGGGCTCGTAGAAGGTGCGCGCGCCCATGGCGTACTGGTTGCGGTTGATCTCGATCCAGCGCACCGGCGAGGTCATCTGGCGGGCCATGGCCGCGGCGATGGCCCCGGGGTCGGCCTGGGCGTCGGCGGTGACGTTGAGGAACACCGGGGCCTTGGGGCGGCGCCAGTCGGCCCTGGCCAGGCGCTTTTCCAGCTCGGCGGCGGCCTCGGCGATGAGCGGGCTGTGGAAGGCGCCGGACACGGGCAGGGGGATGGCCCGGCCCTTGCGCTCCTTGGCCAGGGCGGCGGCGGCCTCCAGGGCGGCCTTGTGCCCCGAGAGCACGAACTGGCCCGGGGTGTTGTAGTTGGCCACCAGCAGTTCGCGCCCTGTGGCCTCGCGGGCCTGGGCGGCGATGGCCTCGGCGTCGTCCTGGCCGAGCTTGAGCAGGGCGGTCATGCCCTGGTCCGGCCCGCCTGCCTCGGCCATGAGCGCCCCGCGCAGGGAGACCAGCTCCAGGGCCTCCTCCACGGACAGCGCCCCGGCGGCGGCCAGGGCCGGATACTCGCCCAGGCTGTGCCCGCCGAAGCAGTGGGCCTGCGCGCGCTCTGCGGCGTGCATCCACAGGGTCAGGGCGGCCACGGTCAGCGCCGGTTGCAGGGCGCGGGTGTCGGCCATGTCGTGGTCGTCGCCGCCCCAGTAGATTTCGCGCAGGGGCTGGCGGCTGACGTTCTCGGCCAGGGTCCAGTAGTACATGTAGCGGTCGTCGGCCTCGGCCAGGTCGCGGCCCATGTCCTTGACCTGCGAGCCCTGGCCGGGAAAATTCACGGCCACCAGCGGGGTGGTTGCATTCATGGTCGTTCCTCCAGTATCAGGACCGGGACGGCGCCCGCCCGGTGCCGCTTTGGCGTGTGCCCGGCGGGGTAGCCCGGCGGGGGCGGCCCTGTCAAGAATTCCCGGGAGGCCCGGGGTTCCCGGGGCCGCCGGTCCGCCCACTTATAAAGGAGAATGACGGGAATGCCCAGCCCTGGCGAAGTCGCCTCCCTGGCCCGGGAACTGGGCCGCGAGCTGGCCGCGCCCCAGGCCGGGGCCCTGGCGGCCTACCTCGCGGCGCTCATGAAGTGGAAGGACGCCGTGAACCTCGTCAGCGCGCGCGACTGGCAGGACGCCCTGGCCAACCTGGTGGCCGACTCCTGGCATCTGGCGGATTTCCTGGCCACCCTGGGCCTGCCCGAGGCGCCGCGCAGCCTGGACCTGGGCGCGGGCGCCGGGCTGCCGGGGCTGCCGCTGCGCGCGTTCTGGCCCCCGGGGCGCTACCTGCTGGTGGAGCCGCGCCACAAGCGCGTGGCCTTCATGCGCACGGCCCTGGCGCGCATGGGCCTGGAGCGCACCGAGGTCCGCGCCTGCCGCGCCCAGGACCTGCCCGGGGCGGACCTGCCTGCGGACCTGGTGCTCAGCCGGGCCTTCATGCCGTGGCGCGAGCTTGTGGCCTTCGTGCGGCCCATGCTCGCCCCGGGCGGGCTGTGCGTGGTCATGGCCAACCAGGACGCCCCGGACGCGGCGGACCTGCCCCCGGGCTGGGCCCTGCGCGGGCGGGCGGCCTATGCCTCGGGCGCCGGGCAGCGCTATTTCTGGGCGCTGTCGCCCGAGAGCATGTCCATGTAGCCGTCCTTGAAGATCAGCCGCGTGGCCTGGGCGTCGGCCAGTTCGCCCAGGTCCATGAGCCGTTCCAGGAATTCCAGGATCTCCAGGCGCCGGGTCTCGTCGCCGTTGTCGAACTCGAAAGCCATGTCGCCCGAGGTCATGAAGGCCTCGATTTTTTCCAGGTAGGCCAGGTCGGTCAGTGCCATGTGCGGTGTTCCTCGGGCCGCGCGGGGCGCGGGTCAGGCGTGGTGGTAGGGCAGGCCCCGGGCGATGGCCAGGGCGCGGTAGACCTGCTCGAGCAGGATCACCCGGGCCAGCTCGTGGGGGAAGGTCATGGGCGACAGGGACAGGCGCTCGCGGCAGGCCGCCAGCACCTCGGGCGCCAGCCCGAAGGCCCCGCCGACAATGAAGCACGGCGCGCTGGCCGGGTCGTCGGTCCAGGCCGTGAGCCGTTTGGCCAGGGCGGCGGAGGTCATGGTCCGCCCGCCCTCGTCCAGGGCCACGGCGTGGTCCTGTGGGCCGAGTTTTTCCAGGATCTTCGCGCCTTCCCAGGCTTTCTTGGCCTCGGGGGTCAGCTGCGCCGGGGCGTCTTTGATGACGATTTCCTCGCAGGGCGTCAGGGGCTGGATGCGCCCCAGGTAGAGCCCGGCGGCGTCCTGCCACCAGCCCCTGCGCAGTTTGCCGACCCAGATGAAACGGATGCGCCGCACGCTGCCTCCCGGCCCGGATGTGCGCCCGCAGGTTGCCAAGGCGCGGGCCTTGGTTTACTTGTCAGGAAACGCCCGCCAGCGCAACCCGGCCTCCCAGGCCCCCGGCGGCGCAGGAGAAAGACAAGGCATCGGAACCACGTTGCTCCGTTACGCGGCCCACTCCCCCCTTTCGGCATGGCGCGCCCTGGCGCGCCTGTTCTTCGCGCTTGCGCTGGCCGTGGCCGCCCTGGGTTGCCCCGTTGCCCGGGCCGCCGACGGCGCCCTGGATCTGGGCAACCTGACCCTGGACAACCACGCCGGGGACATCACCGTGCGCTTTGGCGTCAGCCTGCCCGACATCGAGGGCCTGGAGCAGGAACTTGCCGCCGGAACCACCGTGGGCCTCAAATGCCAGGCCACGATCTACCGCCGCAAGAGCCTGTGGGCCGACACCAACGTGGCCGAAGCCACCCTGGTCAGCCCGCTGCGCAAGGACGCCCTGGCCAACGACTACATCCTCGAGATCCCCGGCGATCCCCGCCCCCTGCGCGACAAGAACCTCGCGGCCCTGCTGGACAAGGGCTGGGGCCGCCTGGCCATGGACCTGGGCCCCTGGGAAAGCCTGCTGCCCGGCCACCAGTACCGGTTGCGCCTGGAAATCTCCATGGGCCGCCTGGAAGTGCCGGTCTGGATGCGCTATGTGGTCTTCTTCATGTCGTTTGATCTCTACAAGCCGGTGAGCTACCAGCTCGAATTCAACTACTAGGGCGGGCGCAGTGGCTTCCACCGACTCCATAAAGGTCAGCGTGGGCACGGCCCGGGAACGCAAGCGCCGCCAGCGCGAGATCATGCTGGCCCTGGCGCTGCTGGTCGTGGTCATCGTGCTCACCGGGGTGGAGCTCAAGTACTTCGGCGAGATCAGCTCCCTGGTCTTCCTGGCCCTGTTCAACATCAACGTCATCTTGTTGTGCGTGGTCCTGT
Organism: Desulfocurvus vexinensis DSM 17965; assembly: GCF_000519125.1. Classification (NCBI taxonomy): domain Bacteria; kingdom Pseudomonadati; phylum Thermodesulfobacteriota; class Desulfovibrionia; order Desulfovibrionales; family Desulfovibrionaceae; genus Desulfocurvus; species Desulfocurvus vexinensis. The sequence continues at coordinate 28,322 of NZ_JAEX01000006.1, read as the reverse complement.
TCGTGGTCATGCGCAACGTGGTCAAGCTGGTGCTGGAGCGCCGCCGCAAGGTGCTCGGCTCCAAGCTGCGCACGCGCCTGGTCATTTCCTTCCTGGCCCTGTCCATCGTGCCCACGGTGCTCATGTTCGGCCTGGGCGCCCTGTTCGTGCAGACTTCGGTGGACTTCTGGTTCAAGACCCAGGTGGAGGAATCGCTGGACCAGGCCCTGGAGGTCGGCCAGGCCTTCTACGCCTCGTCCCAGGAGCGCCTGGAGCGCCGCGCCGGGCACCTGAGCCAGAGCATCCGCGACGGGCACATGGCCTGGGGTAGCAAGGCCATGGGCGCCTACCTGGCCGAGAAGCGCACGGAATACGACCTGGGGCTGGTGGGCGTGCTGGGGCCCGACCGCCGCGAGCGCGACTGGCACGCCGGGGGCCCGTGGGCCACGGTCTGGCCCGAAATCAAGCAGCGCGTGGACTGGGACGGCCTGCGCGAGCGCCCGGAATTCTGGTCCACCATCCGCCCCGGCCCGGGGGCGGACATGGTCATCGGCGTGCTGCCCGTGAACGACGGGGCCAGCGGCTACCTCGTGCTGGGCGAGACCATCGGCCACGGGCTGCTCTACAAGCTGGACCACATCGTACGCGGGGTCAGCGAATACAAGCAGATACGCACCATGAAGCACCAGTGGAAGCTGGCGCTGTACGTGCTTTTGGCCGTGGTCACCCTGCTCATCGTCATGGGCGCCATCTGGTTCGGCATGCGCCTGGCCAAGGAGCTTTCGGCCCCGGTGCAGGCCCTGGCCGAGGGCACCCAGCGCGTGGCCCGGGGCGACCTTTCCGTGCGCCTGGAGGACCAGTCCAGCGACGAGCTGGGCTTCCTGGTCCAGAGCTTCAACCAGATGGCCCGCGACCTGCAACAGAGCCGCGCCGGGCTGACCGAGGCCAACCTGCGCCTGAACCAGCAGAACCGCGAGCTGGAGCAGTGGGGCCGCTACATCGAAGCCCTTTTGGACAACATCACCGCCGGGGTCATCTCCCTGGACAGCGACGGGCGCATCAGCACCGTGAACAAGGCCGCCGAGGACATGCTCGGCCTGGACGGCAAGGCCATGCACGGGCGCAGGCCCCTGGAGCTGTTGCACGGCGAATACCTGGGCATGCTGCGCGAGATCTTCGAGCAGTTCATGGAAAGCCCGGGCTCGCAGTGGCAGCGCCAGATCGAGCTGACCCTGGGCAGCCGCGACCTCAAGCTGCTGGTCAACTGCGTGACCCTGCGCACCAGCGAGGGCAAGGACGCCGGGCTGGTGGCCGTGTTCGAGGATATCACCGAGCTGGAGAAGATGCAGCGCGTGGCCGCCTGGCGCGAGGTCGCCCGGCGCATCGCCCACGAGATCAAGAACCCGCTCACGCCCATCAAGCTCTCGGCCCAGCGCATCGAGCGCAAGTTCGGCCCCGAGATCGACGACCCGGTGTTCACGCAGTGCACGGGGCTCATCGTGCGCCAGGTGGAGCATCTGCAACAGATGGTCACCGAGTTCTCGGCCTTCGCCAAGCTGCCCGAGGCCAAGCTGCGCCCGGGCCAGCTGGCCCCGCTGCTCGAAGAGGTGGTCAGCACCTTCCAGAACAGCCACAGCGACATCGGCTGGTCCCTGCGCTGCCCCGAGGGACTGCCGCCCATCAAGATGGACCCCCAGGGCCTGCGCCGCGTGTTCCTGAACATCCTGACCAACGCCGCCGAGGCCCTGGCCGGGCAGCCCGGCGGGCAGGTGGACGCCGTGGTCACCCACGACGGCGTTTCCGGCTGGGTGCGCGTGGAGTTCCGCGACAACGGCCCGGGCCTGACCCAGGAGGAGCGCTCCCGGCTCTTCGAGCCCTACTTCTCGCGCAAGCGCGGGGGCACCGGCCTGGGGCTGACCATCGTGCGTTCCATCGTCAGCGACCACCACGGCTACGTGCGCGCCGTGCCCAACTCGCCCCGGGGCTCGGTGCTGGTGGTGGAGCTGCCCACGGCCTGAGCCCACGGGGCGCCCGGCGTCCGTGCGGGCAAATTTCCTTTCCGCGCGTGTCTTTTTCCTCTTTCGCCTTTCCTTGTCTGGCGTCTTTTTGTATGCTTGCCGATACTGGTGAACCCTTGGGCGCCCCGGGCGCCCCGGGCCGCCGGACGGAGGACTTCGATGCGCGTGGTGGTCACGGGCGGAACGGGTTTCATAGGCCGGACGCTGGTCGGCGCGCTTGTGGCGCGGGGCGACGCCGTGGGCGTGCCCACGCGCGATCCCGCGCGGGCCCGGGCCCTGCTGGGCCCCGCCGTGGCCGCCGTGGCCTGGAACGGGCGCGACCCCGAGCCCCTGGCGCGGCTGCTGGCCGGGCCCAGGCCGTGCGCAGTGGTCAACCTTGCGGGCGAGCCCATCGCGGCGGGCCGCTGGACCTTCGCGCGCAAGGCGCGCATCCTGGAGAGCCGCGTGCTGGCGGGCCGGGCTGTGGCCGAGGCCGCGAGCATGGCCGAGGCGCCGCCCGCCGTGGTCGTCCAGGGCTCCGCCGTGGGCTACTACGGCCCCCGGGCCTCGCGCAGCGGCGACGTGCTCGGCGAGAGCCGCCCCTGCGGGCCGGGGTTCCTGGCCGAGGTCTGCCGCCAGTGGGAGGCGTCCAGCGAGGCGGTGGAAGGCCTGGGCACGCGCCGCGTGGTCATCCGCACCGGGCTGGTGCTGGGCCCGGGCGGCGGCATGCTGGCCCGGATGCTTCCGGCCTTTCGCCTGTTTTTGGGCGGCCCCCTGGGCGGCGGCGGCCAGTGGCTGCCCTGGGTCCACCTGGCCGACGTGGTGGGCGCCGTGCTCTGGCTGCTCGACGACGCCAGCGCCAGTGGGCCCTACAATCTGTGCGCTCCGAAGGCCGCGACCATGGCCGGGTTCTGCCGGGAACTCGGCAAGGCCATGGGCCGCCCCTCGTGGCTGGCGGTGCCCTCGCCGGTGCTGGCCCTGCTGCTGGGGGCCGAAATGGCCCGTGAAACCGTCCTGGCCAGCCAGCGCGCCGCCCCCCTGCGCCTGGACGCCGGAGGCTACCACTTCGTGCTGCCCGACCTCGGGCAGGCACTGGCCGCCTGCCTGGACGGGCGGCCCGAACCACCGGGCGGAAGGACCAGCCCCCAGTGACCCCCAAGCCCACCATTCTCGTGGTTGAGGACGAGACCATCGTGGCCATGGACATCCGCCACCGGCTGACCAACCTCGGGTATTCCGTGGCCGACGTGGTGCCCACGGGCGAGGGCGCCGTGGAGGCCGCCCGGCGCCTGCGCCCCGACGTGGTGCTCATGGACATCATGCTCGCCGGGGCCATGGACGGCGTGCAGGCCGCCGGAGCCATCGCCCAGAGCTGCGACATCCCGGTGATTTTCGTCACGGCCTACGCCGACGAGGAAACCCTGCAACGCGCCAAGGCCACCCAGCCCTTCGGCTACGTCATCAAGCCCTTCGACGACCGCGAGGTGCACACGGCCATCGAAATGGCCCACTACAAGCATTCCAACGAGCAGCGCCGCCGCAAGGAGCGCAAGTGGCTGGAGACGACCCTGGACAGCGTGGGCGAGGGCATCGTGGCCACCGACGCCCGGGGCCAGGTGAACTACCTGAACGCCGTGGCCGGGCGGGTGCTCGGGCTGGGGCTGGACGAGGCCCGGCACCGGCCCCTGGCCCGGGTGCTGCCCTTGCGCGAGGAGGGCGGCCAGCCTGTGGACCTTTTGCCCCGCGTCCTGGAAGGCGGCTGCCCGCTGCATGCCGAGGGCCTGGTGCTGCGCGCCCCGGCCGGGGAGCTGCCCGTGGACATGACCGCCTGCCTGGTGGCGGACGAGGGCGGCGAGGCCCAGGGCGTGGTCATGGCCTTCCGCGACATCTCCGGGCGCAGGGAGACCATGGCCCGCCTGCGCAGCACCGTGGACCGCCTGCGCCAGACCGTGGAGGCCACGGTGCAGGCCCTGGTGCTGACCTCGGAGAAGCGCGACCCCTACACCGCCGGACACCAGCAGCGCGTGGCGCGCCTGGCCGTGGCCATCGCCGCGCGCCTGGGGCTGGCCGACGAGCGCCTGGAGGGCGTGCGCGTGGCCGGGCTGCTGCACGACTTGGGCAAGATCTACATCCCCGCCGAAATCCTCTCCAAGCCCGCGCGGCTTACGGCCATGGAGTTCGGGCTCATGCAGACCCACCCCGGGGTGGGCTACGAGATCCTGAGCGGGGTGCCCTTCCCCTGGCCCATTGCGGACTTCGTGGTCCAGCACCACGAGCGCCTGGACGGCACGGGCTACCCCAATGGGCTGGCGGGCGAGGCCGTGTGCCTGGAGGCGCGCGTGCTGGCCGTGGCCGACGTGGTGGAGGCCATGAGCTCCCATCGGCCCTACCGCGCGGCCCTGGGCCTGGAACTGGCCCTGGACGAGGTGCGCAAGGGCCGGGGCACGCGCTACGACGAGGCCGTGGTGGACGCCTGCCTGGAGCTGTTCGCCGCCGGGGAGTTCTCTTTCGAGGGCTAGCCCCGGCCTTGCCCTGCCCGGGTTTTTGCGGGTATGCACAGGAGGCCGGGCCGTGGGGGTCCGGCCAACCGCCAGCCAGGGGAGGGCAGGGTGCCGGCCAGGATTCTCGTAGTTGACGACGAACAGGACATCCGCTTCTCGCTGCGCGGCATCCTCGAGGACGAGGGCCACGAGGTCCACGAGGCCGAAAGCGGCGAGGCGGCCCTGCGGCTGGTGGACGAGCGTGCGCCCGACCTGGTGCTGCTCGACATCTGGCTCACGGGCATCGACGGGCTGGAGGTGCTGGACACCCTGCGCTCGCGGCTGCCCGACCTGCCGGTGATCATGATCTCCGGCCACGGCAACATCGAGACCGCCGTGGCGGCCATCAAGAAGGGCGCCTTCGACTTCATCGAGAAGCCCCTGTCCCTGGAAAAAGTCATCCTGTGCGTGAACAAGGCGCTGGAATTCAACACCATCCAGCGCGAGAACCAGGAGCTGCGCCTGCGCCTGGGCTCGGAGCAGATCCGCACCCTCACCGGGCGCTCGGCGGCGGTGGCCTCCCTGCGCCAGCACATCGCCCAGGTGGCGCCCACCGAGGCCTGGGTGCTCATCACCGGCGAGAACGGCACGGGCAAGGAGATCGTGGCCCGCATGATCCACGCCCAGTCGCGGCGCGGGGCGCGGCCCATGGTCGCCGTGAACTGCGCGGCCATCCCCGAGGAACTCATCGAGAGCGAGCTGTTCGGCCACGAGAAGGGCGCCTTCACCGGGGCCGAGGCCTCGCGGCAGGGCAAGTTCGAGCTGGCCGACGGGGGCACGCTGTTCCTGGACGAGATCGGCGACATGAGCCTGAAAACTCAGGCCAAGATCCTGCGCATCCTCCAGGAGCAGAAGTTCGAGCACGTGGGCGGGCGCAGGACCATCACCGTGGACGTGCGCGTCATCGCCGCCACCAACAAGGACCTGATGGAGGAAATCCGCGAGGGGCGCTTCCGCGAGGATTTGTACTACCGGCTCAAGGTCTTCCCGCTGGTGGTGCCGCCGCTGCGCGAGCGCGGCGAGGACATCCCCCTGCTCATCCGGGATTTCCTGGACCGCCTGACGCGCACCCAGGGCTTCCGCGAGCTGGCCTTCACCGACGACGCGCTGCGCGTGCTGTGCGCCTACCCCTGGCCGGGCAATGTGCGCGAGCTCAAGAATTTCGTGGAGCGCATGCTCATCCTGCACTCCGGGGCCGAGGTCGGCCCCGAGGACCTGCCCGCCGAAATCCTCGCCGCGCGCCCGGCCCCGGCCCCCGGCGCCCCGCCGCACGACCTGCCCATCCCCTCCGGCGCCGTGGACTTCAAGGCCGCGCGCCAGGAGTTCGAAGCCGAATTCCTGCGCCGCAAGCTCGAAGAGTTCGAAGGCAGCGTCAGCCGCCTCGCCGAATCCATCGGCCTGGAACGCACCTACCTCTACCGCAAACTCAAGGCCTACGGCATCCAGACGGGGTGAGGAGGTTGGCGGCGGGACGGGGAACGGGTGGTCGATCCCCAGCGGCAGAGTTCCTTGCTGTTCCTTTGCGGGCAGGGCAGTCCGTGGCCCCCTGTGGGGCCACGGGTATTTTGGGAGAGGCGCGGGACGGCGCAGGCCAGCCATGCGCCCGCGCGGGCGCCGCCGCCCGGCGGCTACTTCCGTATCCAGATCACGCTGGCCTGTCGGCCGCAGGTGCGCTCGCGGCGGTAGGAGAAGAACAGCTCGGGCGTGGCGTGGGTGCACAGGTCCAGGCCGTGGATGCGCTCGGGCAGCAGCCCGGCGGCCAGGAGCTGGTCGCGCGTCAGGCGCCAGAGGTCCACGGTGCGCGTGGCGGGGTCGTGGTAGGGCGCGAAGGCCGGGCCGAACTCGGCCTCGAAGTTGGTGAATTCGCTGGCCGCCGGGCCCAGGCTCGGGCCGCGCACGGCCAGCAGCTCGGCGGGCGCCAGGCCGTATTCCCGGCACAGGGCGCGCACTCCGCGTTGGGGGAACTCCGCCGCGTTGCCCCGCCAGCCCACATGCAGCGCCGCCACCACGCCCCCGCTCTCGTGGGCCAGCAGGATGGGCTGGCAGTCGGCGGTCTTGATGACCAGGGCCCGGCCCGGCTCGGCGGTGGCCAGCCCGTCGGCCTCGAAGGTGCCGGGAGCGTCGATGTCGCCGGGGTCGGGGTCGAAGAGCATCTGCGTGCCGTGGACCTGGCGCAGCTCCTGCCACGAGCCGAAGCCCAGGGCGCCCTGCATGGCCCGGCGCCACGCGCGCACGGCCCCGGGGTCGTCGCCCACGTCCAGGGAGATGTTGCCGCCGCCGTAGGGCCCGCAGGCGCCTGCGGCCCGCGCCCCGAAGGCGCAGCCCACGCGGTCCAGCCCGGGAAAGGCGAAGGGAATCAGTCGCGGTTTCGGGTCCACAGGGTCTGCTCCTCGGTGATGATCACGTCCACGGGCACGTCCCACGGCTCGGCAGGCAGCTCGGCCACGAGCTGGAAGCCGAAGCACGGCGCCGCCAGCAGCGGCCCCGGGCGCCCCAGCCCCGCCAGAAAACGGTCGTAGAACCCGCCCCCGAAGCCCAGGCGCTGGCCGCGCCGGTCGAAGGCCACCCCCGGCACCAGCACCAGGTCGGGCCGGGGGGCGTCCAGGGCCGGGCAGGCGTGCGGGTCGGGCTCGGCGATGCCAAAGGCCCCCGGGCACAGGTCGGCCAGGCCCGTGGCGCAGGCCACGTCCATGGCTCCGGGCTCCCCGGGGCGGCAGCGCGGCAACAGCACCCGCGCCCCGCGCGCCCACAGCTCCTCAACCAGCGCGGCCACGTCCACCTCGCCCTGCACGGGCATGTAGGCCAGCACCTCGCGCGCCGTGGCCCAGGCGGGCAGCGCCCGCACCCGCGCCAGCACCCGCGCCGAGCGCGCGGCGGCCTCGGCCCGGGGCAGGGCCCGGCGCTGGGCCAGCAGGGCCGCGCGCAGGGCGCTGCGGGCTGGTCCGGGGCCGCCGGGGGCCGTGTGTCGGGGGGTTTCCATCGCGGGCTTTTGGGCTAGGGTTGTGCGTCGCGGCCCGGGGCCGCTGCGGGCGCCCTTGGGTTGTACCCGCTTCCGGGCCGAGGGAAAAGAGGGGGAGCACCGTGAAATACGACAAGTACTGGATCGGCATCGGCGATATCCACGGCGACCCGGGCAACGTCGCGCGCATTCCGGGCGTGGCCGAGGCCGCAGGCGTCGTGGTCAGCGGCGACCTGACCACCCACGGCGGGGTGGACGCGGCGCGCCGGGTCATCGACGCCGTGCGCCGGGCCAACCCTGTGGTCCTGGCCCAGATCGGCAACATGGACACCGCCGCCGTGGGCCGCTGGCTGGAGGACGAAGGCCTGTCCATCCACGGCCAGGCCCGCGAACTGGCGCCCGGGGTGGGCCTCGTGGGCGTTGGCTGTTCCAGCCCCACGCCCTTCGGCACGCCCAGCGAGGTGCCCGACGAGCGCCTGGGCGAGCTGCTGGAGCAGGCCCTGGCCCTGGCCGGGCAGTGGGACGCCACGCTGCTGGTGGCCCACGATCCGCCCCACGGCACCAAGGCCGATCTGGTGGGCGCGCGGCACGTGGGCAGCCGGGCCGTGCGCGCCTTCGTGGAGCGCGTCCAGCCCGACGTGTGCCTGTCCGGGCATATCCACGAGTCGCGGGCCCTGGACTTCGTGGGCCGCACCGCCGTGGTCAACCCCGGGATGCTGGCCCAGGGCGGCTACGCCGTCATCGGCCTGGCCGGGCGGACGCTGACCGTGAAACTGCGCACCCTGTAAGGCGGCGGGATGAAACTCTATTCGTGGAACGTCAACGGCCTGCGGGCCGTGATCCAGAAAGGCTTCTGGAACTGGTTCGACGCCAGCGGCGCCGATGTGGTCGGCCTGCAGGAAATCAAGGCCGAGCCGCAGCAGCTGGACGAGGCCGACCGGGGCCGCCCGGGTTACGAGGTGGCCTGGAACCCCTGCCGCACGCGCAAGGGCTATTCGGGTACGGCGGCGCTGTACCGCGTGGCGCCCCTGGCCGTGCGCACCGGCCTGCCCGACGAGCGCTTCAACGGCGAGGGCCGCTGCATCCACCTGGAATACCCGTCCTTCCACTTCTTCACCATCTACTTCCCCAACGGCCAGCAGGGCGACGAGCGTCTGGAGTTCAAGCTCGGCTACTACGACTGCTTCCTGGCCCACAGCGAGGCCTTGCGGCGAGAGAAGCCCATCGTGGTCTGCGGCGATTTCAACACCGCGCACAAGGAAATCGACCTCAAGAACCCCAAGGCCAACGAGAACACCTCGGGCTTCCTGCCCGTGGAGCGCGCCTGGATGGACCGCTTCGTGGCCCACGGCTATGTGGACACCTTCCGCCTGTTCGAGCCCGGGCCGGACCACTATTCGTGGTGGACCTACCGCTACGGGGCCCGCGCGCGCAACGCGGGGTGGCGCATCGACTATTTCTTCGTCAGCGAGGAACTGCGGGGCAAGGTGACGCGGGCCTGGATCGAGCCCGAGGTCCTGGGCTCGGACCATTGCCCCGTGGGCCTGGAACTGGACCTGGAGGCCTAGGATGAGCGACACGGACGGCCCGGGGGGCCCGGTCGGGGTGGACAAGCTGCGCGACGAGATCATCGAGACCCAGCGCGGGCACCTGGACATGGTCAAATGGAAGATCGTGCTCGTGGCCGCCCTGGGCGCCGTGGGCCTGGGCTTCCAGGGCGCGGGCACGCCCGGCGGCGGGGGGCGCGCGGCCCTGCCCGCCCACTATGTGCTGTGCCTGATCCCCTTCGTCTGCGCCTACTGCGACCTCATGCTTTGCACGCTTTTGCTGCGCATGTACGCCATCGGGGCCTTCCTGCACCGCCAGGGCGCCGCGCAGGGCGCGCTGCTGGCGCGCTATGAACACTGCATCGATTCCCTGCGCCGGGGCCGGGACCAGCACGGCGGCCTGTTCAGCTTCGAGGGGCTGGCCGTCTTCGGTTCCAGCTTTCTGTTTTCCGCGCTGGTGTTCCTGGTGCTCGTCTCCCTGGGGGAGTTCGCCCTGGGTCTGTCGGGCCTTGCGGGAGTGGGCTTCACGCTGTGGATCCGCCGCAGGTTCAGCGAGAAGCAGTCGTGCGTCGTCGAGACCATGAAGCGGTGCGAAGGAGGCGATCGCCCATGAGCGCCCCCACCCCTGACGACCTGTTCTTCGCCTACGGCACCCTCATGCGCAGCGCGGGCGGGCCGTGGGCCGAGCGGCTGGAGGCCATGGGCGAACTGCTGGGCCGGGGCAGCGTGGCCGGGCGGCTGTTTCGCGTGAGCTGGTACCCGGGCATGGTCGAGGCCGACGGCCCGGGCCAGCGCGTGCTGGGCGAGGTCTGGCGGCTGGCCGCCCCCGGGCGGGCCTGGCCGCTGCTGGACGAATTCGAGGGCGTCATCCCCGGCAAGCCGGATATCTCGCGCTACCGCCGCGCCGTGGTGGACGTGACCCTGGACAACGGCACGCCCCTGGCCTGTCAGGCCTACCTGCTCAACTACCCCACCGCCGACCTGGAGCCCATCCCCTCGGGCGACTTCCGCGACGTGGTCCTCTAGGCCCGCCGCCCGCGCCCTTCCCGGCGCCTTCCGCGCCGCCCCGTGGCGCGCGAATGGCCATCAACAATTGACAATCGGTCATTCAGGGTTCAAGAATCAGGGGCTTTTGTCCGGCGTTGGGGGGCGACCCCCTGGAGGCCGCCGGGCAGGGGCCTTCGGGCGTGTGTCCGCGTTGCGGGAGGCGCGCCGCGCCCGGGGTGCTGGTTGGTTGGCTGTATCGCGTTCCATTATCCCTGGAGGAAGACATGGCGGTTGTCGATTCGACCCTGCATGTGCCCAGGCCGTCGATGCTCTCGGCGTATCTGGACTGGTTGCAGATGCTCACCGGCGCGGGCCTGGTGCTGTTCATGTGGAGCCACATGATCCTGGTGTCCAGCGTCATCATCGGCCCCGGCGTCATGAACGCCCTGGCTGGATTTTTCGAGGCCACCTACATGGCCCAGGTCGGCGGACCCCTCATCGGGTTCGCCTTTTTGCTGCATTTCGTGCTGGCGGCGCGCAAGCTGCCCTTCCGGCTCGACGAGCAGCGCACCATCTGGGCCCACGCCAAGACCCTGCGCCACCGCGACACCTGGCTGTGGCTGGTGCAGGCGGGCAGCGCCATGATCATCCTCATCATGGGCTCCATCCACATGTGGGTGGTGCTCACCGACCTGCCCATCTCGGCGGCCAAGAGCGCCGCGCGCGTGGCCGACGGCTGGTGGCTGGCCTTCTACCTCGTGCTGCTGCCCCTGGTGGAGCTGCACGTGGGCATCGGCTTCTACCGCATCGGGGTCAAATGGGGGTTCATCAAGCGTTCGCGCCGCGCGAAAATGAAGCGCGTGGAGAACATCCTGACCCTGGCGTTCATCGGCATCGGGCTGCTGACCCTGATCCGTTTCCTGCTTCTGGCCTACTGACAAGGAGAGACCATGCAGACTTTCGTGACGGACCTGCTGTGCATCGGCGCGGGGCTGGCGGGGGAGCGTGTGGCCATCGAGGCCGCAGGAGCCGGGTTCGACGTCATTTGCCTGTCCATCGTTCCGGCGCGGCGCTCGCATTCCTCCGCCGCCCAGGGCGGGATGCAGGCGGCCCTGGGCAACAGCGCCATGGGCGAGGGCGACAGCCCCGACGTGCATTTCATGGATACGGTCAAGGGCTCCGACTGGGGCTGCGACCAGGAAGTGGCGCGCATCTTCTGCGACAACGCGCCCATCGCCATGCGCCAGATGGCCCACTGGGGCGTGCCCTGGAACCGCGTCGTGGCGGGCAAGAGCTTCTACTACAAGGGCGGCGAGCGCTACGAGAAAGAGGAAAAGGCCGAGAAGGAAGGGCTGATCACCGCCCGCGCCTTCGGCGGCACCGCCAAATGGCGCACCTGCTACACCTCCGACGGCACCGGGCACACCGTGCTCTACACCATGGACAACCGCGCCGCCCAGCTTGGCGTGGCCGTGCATGACAAGACGGAGATGATCAGCCTGATCCACGACGGCGGGCGCTGCCTGGGCGCCGTGGCCCGCTGCCTGAAGACCGGCGAGCTGCGCGTGTACCTGGCCAAGGCCACGCTCATCGCGGCGGGGGGCTTCGGGCGCATCTACCGCGAGTCCACCAACGCGGTGATCTGCGACGGCGGCGCCCACGCGGCGGTGCTCGACACCGGCGTGGTGCCCCTGGGCAACATGGAGGCCGTGCAGTTCCACCCCACGGGCATCGTGCCCACCTACATCCTGGTCACCGAGGGCTGCCGTGGCGACGGCGGCACCCTGCTGGACGTGAACCAGGAGCGCTTCATGCATGTCTACGAGCCCGACAAGGCCGAGCTGGCCTCGCGCGACGTGGTCTCGCGCTGGATGATGCACCACATCCGCGAGGGCAAGGGCGTGCAGAGCCCCTACGGGCAGCACCTGTGGCTGGACATCCGCCACCTGGGCGAGGAGCATATCCGCGTCAAGCTGCGCGAGGTGGACGAAATCTGCCAGAACTTCCTGGGCGTGGACCCCGTGCACAGCCTGATCCCCGTCAAGCCCGTGCAGCACTACTCCATGGGCGGCGTGCGCACCAACAAGGACGGCGCGGCCTACGGGCTGGCGGGCCTGTTCAGCGCGGGCGAGGCCGCCTGTTGGGACATGCACGGCTTCAACCGCCTGGGCGGCAACTCCCTGGCCGAGACCGTGGTCGCGGGCGGGGTCATCGGCGTCAAGGTCGTGGACTACCTGCGGGGCGCCAGCGCGCAGTACGGCACCGCCGTGGTCGCCGACCGCGTGGCGCGCGACCAGGAGCGCATCCGCCGCCTGACCGAGGGCGCCGACGGCAGCGAGGACGTGTACAAGGTCCGCGCCGCCATGCAGGACGCCCTGCAGGACGGCGTGCACATCTTCCGCAACAAGGAAGGCCTGGAGCGCGCCGTGGCGACCCTCCAGGAGGTCCACGCCCGCGCCAAGCGCATCGGCCTCAAGTCCGACGGCGTGGGCGCCAACCCCGAGCTGGCCCTGGCGCTGAAGATGCCCGGGCTGGTGCGTCTGGCCCTGTGCGTGGCCCACGGCGCGCTGATGCGCACCGAGTCGCGCGGCTCCCACGCCCGCGAGGACTTCCCCGAGCGCAACGACCGCGACTGGCTGACCCGCACCCTGGCCACCTGGAAGAGCGAGGGCGACGACCTGCCGACCCTGGACTACGAACCGGCCACCCGGACCTTCGAGATTCCCCCGGGCGAGCGCGGCTACGGCGGCGGCAAGATCATTCCCATGGACAGCGCCCCCAAGCCCGGCAAGGAGAACTAGCCATGGACCGCACCCTGAAATTCAACATCTTCCGCTACAACCCCATGGCCCAGGGCACCGCGCCGCGCATGGAAACCTTCGTGCTGCCCGAAATCCCCTCCATGACCCTGTTCATCGCCCTGAACCAGATCCGCGAGGAGCAGGACCCGTCGTTGCAGTTCGACTTCTGCTGCCGCGCGGGCATCTGCGGCGCCTGCGGCATGCTCATCAACGGCCGCCCGGGCCTGGCCTGCAAGACCAAGACGAAAGACCTGCCCGAGGAAATCACCCTGCTGCCGCTGCCGGTGTTCAAGCTGGTGGGCGACCTGTCCGTGGACACGGGCTCCTGGTTCCGCGAAATGTACGCCCGCGTGGGCTCGTGGATTCATACCGACAAGCAGTTCGACCCGCTGGCCGAAGAGGAGCGCATGGACAACGCCCTGGCCAACGAGATCTACGAGCTGGAGCGCTGCGTGGAGTGCGGCTGCTGCGTGGCGGGCTGCGGCACGGCGCGCATGCGCAAGGACTTCCTGGGCGCCGTGGCCCTGAACCGCATCGCGCGCTTTGCCCTGGACCCGCGCGACCAGCGCACCGACCGCGACTACTTCGAGATCATCGGCGACGACAACGGCATCTTCGGCTGCATGGGCCTGCTGGGCTGCGAGGATGTCTGCCCCAAGGAACTGCCGCTTCAGGACCAGCTCGGCTTCCTGCGCCGCAAGATGGGCCTGACGGCCATCCGGCGCTTTTTGCCCGGCGCGAAGTAGCACAGGAGACACAAGACAATGCGTACCATCAAGGCGGCGGACATCGTGCCCAAGGTGGCCGAGATGATCCGCCACGCCAGCATCCATCTGCCCGACGACGTGAAACGGGCCTTCAAGGACTGCATGGCCGCCGAGGACAGCCCGGCGGCCAAGGAGATCTTCCGCCAGCTGCTGGAGAACTCCGACATGGCCGAGGCCACCGGCCTGCCCCTGTGCCAGGACTGCGGCCTGGCCGTGTTTTTCGTGGACGTGGGCGAGGACGTGGTCGTGCAGGGCAGCCTCAAGGACGCCGTGACCCGGGGTATGGTCCTGGGCTACCAGGAGGGCTTTTTGCGCAAGTCGTCCTGCGACCCCATGACCCGCGCCAACACCGGCGACAACACCCCGGCCATCATCCACTTCGACTTCGTGCCCGGCGACCGCATCCGCATCGCCTTCATGGCCAAGGGCGGCGGCAGCGAGAACATGTCCCGCGTGACCATGCTTTCCCCGGCCCAGGGCTGGGAGGGCATCAAGCGCTTCGTGGTCGAGCGCGTGGCCGAGGCCGGGCCCAACCCCTGCCCGCCGACCATGATCGGCGTGGGCATCGGCGGCACCTTCGAGCGCGCGCCCATCCTGGCCAAACGCTCGCTCATGCGCCACCTGGACGAAAAGCACCCCGACCCCAAGATCGCCGCCCTGGAAGACGAACTGCTCACGGCCATTAACAAGCTGGGCATCGGCCCCATGGGCCTGGGCGGGAAGACCACCTGCCTGGGCGTGAAGATCGAAATGGCGCCCTGCCATTTGGCCAGCCTGCCCCTGGCCGTCAACGTGCAGTGCCACTCCATCCGCCACGAGGAGGTTGTCATCTGATGGCCGAATACACGCTGACCACCCCGCTGACCGACGCGGACGTGGCGCCCCTGCGCGCGGGCGACGTGGTGTTCATCACCGGCACCATCTACACCGCCCGCGACGCCGCCCACAAGCGGCTCATGGCGCTCATCGACGAGGGCCAGCCGCTGCCCTTCGAGTTGCAAGGCTCCATCGTCTACTACGTGGGCCCCAGCCCCGCGCCCCCCGGGCGGCCCATCGGCGCCGCCGGGCCGACCACCAGCTACCGCATGGACACCTACGCCCCGCGCCTGCACGCCCTGGGGCAAAAGGCCTCCATCGGCAAGGGCAAGCGCAGCGACGCCGTGAAGGCGGCCCTCAAGGAACACACCGCCGTCTACTTCGGCGCCACCGGCGGCGCGGGCGCGCTGCTCTCCAAATGCATCACCGCCGCCCGCATCATCGCCTTCGACGACCTCGGCCCCGAAGCCATCCGCGAACTCACCGTGGAAAACTTCCCGGTCCTGGTCATCAACGACAGCGTCGGCGGTGAACTCTACGCCGTGCCGGACAGGAAGGCGGCGGGGTTGGAGTAGGGGGAAACGCCTCCGGCGGCCAGGGCGCTGCCCTGGACCCGGCAGGGGACACGTCCCCTGCACCCCGCCATTGAAAGGCCGCGTCCCGTAAGGGGCGCGCTGTACAGAGATAGTATTCACCTGACACTGCCGCCCCCGGCGGGGCGCGTTCAAGGCGGCCTTTGTGGCCGCCTTTTCTTTGTCTTTCCGGGTTGGCAGGCCAGCCCTGAACGTTGGGCCGGGGTGGATTGGTCGCCGGGGGAATTGGGGTGCGATTTTCCCTGTTGGGCGGGTGGTTGTGGTTTTGGCAAATATTTCGGCAAAAATTATGTTCAATTCCGGGGTTGCATGTTTCTCTATTTTTCATTAAAGCAAGCTATAGCGTGCAATTATGCTGCGGTTATTCCGGAAAAAATTCCGGCAAATATTTCGGAAAAATCATGCCAGCGATACCACAAATGGAACCCATGGTCCCCGGGCGGCGGAGCGATCTGGAGGATTTGGCTTTGGAGGTTTTCAAGGCCTCGGCGAAGCTGGCTGGGCGGGTGCATCCGGTGACGGCCCAGCGGGTCGGCGGGCTGTTGCGCAACGTCAACAGCTACTATTCGAACCTCATCGAGGGCATCCGCACGACGCTTCTGGAGATCGAATCCGGCCTCAGGGAGCTTGCGCAGGACGACAGAACCCGCAAGCTCCAGCTGCTGCACAAGCAGAACATCGCGGCCCAGGCCGCTGTGGATGCGCAGTGCGCGGGCGGTTTGCCCGCCGTGGCCGAAGCCGGTTTCCTGTGCCGCCTTCACGAGTTGCTCTTTGCCGGTGTGCCAAGGGAATTCCTCATCCAGCGGAACCAGGAAGGCACACGGGAGGTCGAGACCCTCCCCGGGCGGCTGCGCGATGACAACGTGCGCGTGGGGGCGCATGTGCCGCCCGATTGGCAGGCGCTGCCCGGGCTTTTGGCGCGCTTCCAGGAGGCGTATGCCCTTGAAAGGGCGCAGGGTGCGGGGCGGCTGGTTCTTGCCGCCGCAAGCCATCACCGGCTGCTTTGGATTCACCCGTTTTTCGAAGGCAACGGGCGCGTCGCCCGGCTGTTTTCGGATGTGTACCTCAAGTGCTGCGGGCTGGAAGGCTACGGGCTGTGGACTCTGGGCCGGGGGCTGGCGCGGGCGGAGGGCGACTACAAGGCGCTCCTGGCCGCTGCGGACGCCCCGCGCCAGGGCGACTACGACGGGCGCGGCAGTCTTTCGGAGGACGGCCTGCGCCGGTTCTGTCTCTTTTTTCTGCACACGGCCCTGGATCAGGCCCGGTTCATGGACGCGCTCCTGAACCTGGACGCGGCGGCCAGGAACATCGCGTTCTACTGTTCCCTGCGAACCAGGGGGCACATGGCGGAGAGGGGGCCCCTGCCCAAGGAGGCGGCCCGCATCCTCACGCATGTCTTCGTGCATGGCCAGATCGCCAAGGGCGAGGTCCACGAACTCATCAACGCCTCGGACCGCAAGGCCCGCGACATCGTGAAGGCGCTGCTGGCCGAAGGACTGCTGGAATCCGCCAACCAGAAGGCCCCCCTGACCATCGGCCTGCCCGCGCACGCGGTGCAGTATTATTTCCCCGAGCTGTGCGACCCGGGTGCGTTCAAGGACGGACCAGGGCTGGCCTAGACCTCGTCGGTTCTCGTTCCGGATTATCGTTGCCGCCGCAGGCCTTGCCCGCCGCAGGCGCCGCCTTCCTTCGCGGTTTCTTCGCTGCTCCGGCCTTACCCTCCTCCCGCCGCCCGCCCCATCACCCCACCAGCGCCCAGGCGATGGTCAGGGTGGCGAAGGTGACGGGGAGGCCGGTGCGGGCGTGTTCGGTCCAGGAGATGCGGATGCCCAGGCGGGCGGCCTGGTCGATGACGATGATGTTGGCGATGGAGCCGACCACGATGAGGTTGCCGGCCAGGGTGCTGGACAGGGCCAGGAGGGTGCCGGCCTGGGTGGGGTCGGGCAGGGATTTGACCGCGGGGAGCAGGAGCATCACGGCGGGGACGTTGGAGACGAGGTTGGAGAGGGCCGCCGTGGCCGCATAGAGCTGGCCCGGGGCCGTGACATCCAGGCCCAGGGCGCGCAGGGAGCCCAGCAGGTGCGACAGGATGCCCCCCGTCGCCACGGCGTGGTTGACCACGAACAGGCCGATGAAGAGTACCAGCAGTTGCCAGTCCACCAGCCCCAGGGTGGTGCGCGAGGCCATGCGCCGCGAGAGCAGCAGCAGTCCGGCGGCCAGCAGCGCCGCCACCTCGCGCCCCAGCCCGCCCCACAGGAACACCGCCACCAGGGCCGCGAGCACCGCCAGCCCCTTGGTGCTCTGCCAGGCGCCGAAGTCCGGCGCGTCCACCTGCGGCTCGGGCAGGTCCGTGGCCCAGCGGCCCCGGTAGAGCAGGGCGATGAGGCCCCAGGTGGCGCCCAGGCCCAGCAGCGCGGGCAGCCCGGCGGCCAGCAGGTAGGCCCCGAAATCCAGGCCCAGCACCTGGCCGATGAGCATGTTCTGCGGGTTGCCGATGAGCGTGGCGGCGCTGCCGACGTTGGCCGCGCAGGCCAGCCCCAGGAGCAGCGGCACGGGGTTCAGCCCGCGCCGGATGCCGCCCTGGGCCAGGATGGGCGCCATGGCCAGACACACGATGTCGTTGGCCAGCACCGCCGAGAGCCCCCCGGCCACGGCCACCACCAGCCCCAGCAGCGCCACGGGCCCCACGCGCACCGCCGCCAGCCGCCGGGTCACGGCGGTGTAGAACCCGCCCAGACGCAACTGCGCCGAGACGACCATCAGCGCGAAAAGCAGGGCGATGGTGGACACGTCCACTGCGGCCCAGGCCTCGTGCGGGGCCAGCCGCCCGGCGGCCAGCAGGGCGATGGCCCCGGTGAGCGCCACGCCGGTGCGGTCCAGGGCCAGCCCGGGCACGCCGCCCAGGATCATGCCCGCGTAGACGAAAACGAAGACGCCGATGGTCAGCCAATCCATGCACGGCTCCCGGGGGACGGATGGGGACGGACGGGGACGAATGGGCGAGGTTTACAGCAGGCCCGGGCGCGAGTAAAGCGCCCGGCGGGCTTGCGCTGCGCGCGGCCCCGGGGTAGGCAGAAGGGCGCGCGGGAACGCCCTGCGCGGGGACGCCGGAGGGCGGCGCGCGGAAAACGGCACATCCGCCCGGCAGGCGCCGCGCGGGCGCGCCGGGGGCTCCCGGCCTGGGCCCTGATCTGGCCCTGGCTCCGGCCTGACCCCGGCCTTGGCCTAATCCCGGCCCGGGGTTTTGGCCCCGGTTTCGCCTGGCCCGCGTTGGGCCCGGCTGCGGCGCGGCCCCACCCTGGCCCGCGCCCCGGGCGGCCCCCCCCCGCGCCGCCCGGCCCGGCACAACAACACGACCCAACAGGACGGACCCCATGGGCGAGCTGGACGCGGCCTTCCGCGATCTGATCGAGAACGGCATTCCCTTCAACAACTACCTGGGCCTGCGCGTGCGCTCGCTGGAGCGCGGGCGCTGCTCGCTGCTGGTGCCGCGTCGGCCCGAGCTGGTGGGCGACGCCCGGCGCGGCGCGCTGCACGGCGGGGTCATTTCCATGCTCGTGGACACCTGCGGCGGCTTCGCCGTGTGGACCATGGGCCAGCCCTCGGACCGCATCGCCACCATCGACCTGCGCGTGGACTACCTGAAGCCCGCCATGGAGGGCGACCTCGTGGCCGAGTCGGAAGTGCGCCTGCACGGCAACCGCGTGGGCAACGCCGTGACCGTGGTCTATTGCAGCACGGACCCCGGGACCATCGTGGCCGAGGGCCGCAGCGTCTACAACATCCGCCGGGCCTAGCCACAGGGGAGAGCCATGCGCAGCGACCGCGACGCGGTGATCCAGAAGTTCCTGGTGGAGTTTGCCGCACCCGACGGCATGGACGTGCTGGAAATCGGCTGCGGCGATGGCCGCGTGGCCGCCGGGCTGGCGGGCTGGGCGGCGTCCTACGTGGGGCTGGACGCGGACCCGGCGGCCCTGGCCGAGGCCCAGGCGCGCGTGCCGGACGCCGCCTTCGTGGAAGGCCAGGGCGAGGCCCTGGACTTCGCCGACGAGAGCTTCGACGTGGTGCTCTTGACCCTGTGCCTGCACCGCATGGACGCCGAAGCGGCCCTGGCCGAGGCCCGGCGCGTGCTGCGCCCGGGCGGGCGGGTGGTGGTGCTGGAGCCGGTGCCCTTCAGCGAGGTCGGCCGCGCGCGGGCGGTGCTGCGCGACGACGCGCCGGACCACGCCCAGGCCCAGCAGGCCATGGCCCATGGCCCGCTGCCCGTGGTGCGCCGCGAGCTGTTCCGCACCACCCTGGAATTCGAGGACGCCGGGGAGTTCCTGGACTTCCTGTTCGCGGATTACGCCGACCCCGAGGATGAGGACATGGACTGGGGCGCAGGCTTCCCGGACGGCCCGGGCCCGGGCCTGCGCGGCCAGCACGGCGGAGACTTTGACGACGATGACGAGGATGCGGACGACGATGCGGACCGCGAGGAAGAGCAGGACGCTGCGGACGATGCCCCAGACGAGGATGACGAGGACGCCTCCTGGCGCGACCCGGACCTGGAACACCTGGTGCTCTCCGAGCTGGGCCCCAAGGGCGGCGACGCGCCCCTGACGCTGTTCGACGACCTGCTGGTGGTGCTGCTGGCGCGGGTGGACTAGAGAACTCCCCTCGGCAAGGACTCCCTTTTCCCTTTCGTAAGGGCGCGGCGCGGGCTCACCCCGGCCTCAGCCCCGGCGGCAGATGCACCAGATGCCCGCCAGCACCAGCCCGGCCCCGGCCAGATGGCCCCAGCCCAGGGCCTCGCCCAGCACCAGGGCCGAGAGGCCCACGGCGCTCACGGGCATCACCGCCGTGAAGATCCCCGCCGTGCCCGCGCCCACGCGCGTCACCCCCCGGAACCAGAGCAGATAGGCCGCCACCGTGACCACCAGCCCGTAATAGGCCACCGTGGCCCACGAGGCCGCGCCCACCGCCGCGAAATCGAAGCCCCGGGCCTCCATGAGCGCCCCGGGCGCGAACAGCGCCAGCCCGAAGACCGTCACCAGCGTGGACACCGCCAGGGGCGAAAGCGGCTCGGGCACGGCCTTGCGCAGCAGCAGGAACAGCGATTCGGCCAGCACGGCCCCGAGCACCAGCAGGTTGCCGCCCAGGGCTGCGCCGCCGGGGCCGCCGGGGCCGCCGGGGCCGTCCATCACGCTGTGCAGGTTGATGGCCGCCACCCCGAGCACGGAGAGCGCCACCCCGGCCAGGGCCCGGCGCGTGGGCCGTTCGCCCAGCAGCAGGAAGGCGATGCAGGCCATGGCCGCCGGGGTGGTGCTGGTGATGATGCCCGCCGCCCCGGCGCTGGTGCTGCGCAGGCCCTGGAGCAGCAGCACGTTGAACAGCAGCCCGCCGCAGGCCGCCTGGGCCAGCATCACCGCGAGGCTGCGCACCGACACGCGCGGCCAGCCCTCGCGCACCAGCAGCAGTGGCACGAGCACCGCCGCCGCGCAGGCGAAGCGCAGGGCCGAGGCCAGCTGTACGGGCAGTTCGGCCACGAGCATCTTGCCCGCCACCACCGAGCTGCCGACGATGACCATGGCCAGGGCCAAGCTGGCGTAGGCGCCCAGGGGCGGGGCGGCGGGGGCTGGCTGGCTGGTGCGCTCACGGCAGGGCCGCCCGGGGGCGCCCGGGGCACCCGGAGCAGTGCCGGGAGCGGCAAGAGAGGTGCCGGATGCAGCAGGGGCACCCGAGGTGGCGCCGGGCGCGGGCGCGGCCAGCGGGGAAACGCAGGCGGCAGGAGTGTCCGGGGTGGCCAGGGCAGCGGCGGGCGCGGCATTTGCTGCGCGCGCCGGGTCCGCCGGGCGGGCGAGGGGCGTGGCGTGGGGTCGGGTGGTCATGGGGCCTCCGGGGTGCGGCGTGGCGGCGCGGGATGCGCCGCCCGGGCCGGACCATAGCCCCCCCGGCCCCGGCTAGGTTTGCAGGAACTTGCGGTAGCGCCCGGGCGTGAGACCGGTCAGGCGCCGGAAGGTGTGGGTCAGGTGGGCCTGGTCGGTGAAGCCGGTTTCGGCGGCGATGTCGGCCAGGCGCATGGGTCCGGCCAGCAGTTCGCGGGCCAGGCGCACGCGCAGCCCCAGCAGGTAGGCGTGGGGCGGTAGGCCCAGGGCGGCGCTGAAGCAACGCGCGAGGTGGAAGGGCGAGAGCCCGGCCACGCGGGCCAGCTCGTCCAGGGACACGTCCTCGCGGCAGTGGGCGTCGAGCCAGGCCCGGGCGCGGGCCACGGCCCGGGGCTCGCGGCCCGCGCGGGGCAGGGGCCGGGTGGCGTCGCCGTGGCGGGCGATCCACAGGGCGAGCATGTGCAGTAGGCGCGTCTGGCGGGCCAGCAGCGGGGCGCCGGGGTCCATGAGCAGGCGATGGACGGCCTGGACCTCGGCGGCCAGGGCGGGGTCGGCCAGCACCCCGGCGGCGAAGTCCGGCGCGGGCACGGGCCGCCCGGCGGCCTCGGCGGCGGCGCGCTGCACCAGGTCCGGGTCCAGGTAGAACATGCGGTAGGTCCAGCCCGGGCCGGAGCCGGGGTGCCCGTCGTGGACCTCGCCGGGCGTGGTCAGGTTCACGCTGCCGGGCAGGGCCACGTTGGCCCGGCCCAGGAAGCGGAACTCCAGGGCGCCGTGCTCCACCACGCCCACGGCGTAGCGGCGGTGGAAGTGGCGGGCGAAGCGCTGGCGCAGGCCGCGCGCGTGCAGCAGCTCCACCCCCGGCAGCCCGGGCGGGCGCAGCAGCACGGGCCCCTCACCCGGGGCCGTCCCCTGCGCCGCAAGGGCCGCACCACCACCCCCGGGCGGCAAGGCCGGGGACGCGGCGGCGTCCATGGGGGCTGCGGGCTGTGCGGTGCGTCTGGTCACGGGGCCTCCGGCGGAGCGGGGCGTCCGCTCCGGGTCCGGTCTGGCATGGACCCGGCGGGCGCGTCTTGTACAATCCTGCTCCCGCCCCCCGCCCCGGGGCAAGGAAAAAACGCGCCCCCCTTTGCCTCCCGCCCCGGCTGGCTGCGGCGCTTCGCCGCAGCCAGCCGGGGCGGCGTACGGGGTCGAGGGGCCTTTGGTCCCGGGCGGAGCCCGGGCCGCCGGAGGCATCCCCCTTCGCCCTTCGCCCTTCGCCCTTGCCTCTTGCCCCGTAGCAAAAAAAGGGCCGCCCCCTGTGCAGGGAGGCGGCCCGAGAGATCACGCAGCCAGGGCGCGCGCCGGGGCGGGTCTAGAAGTCCAGGCCGTAGGCATCCACCACCAGGGCGATGCGGCGCTTGGCCTCGGCGAGCCGGGCGCGCAGGGACTTCTTGTACTCCTCGATGTCCAGCTGGATGGTGGCCACGCCGGTGTCCATGGCGGCCTGGGCCACGGCGGCGGCTTCCCATTCGAGCACGCGCGGGTCGAAGGGGCTGGGGATGACGTAGTCCACGCCGAACTCCAGCTTGCGGCCGTAGATGGCGCAGATGTCGTCGGGCACCGGCTCCTTGGCCAGGGCGGCCAGGGCCTGCGAGGCGGCGATCTTCATCTGCTCGTTGATCTCGGTGGCTCGGGTGTCCAGGGCGCCGCGGAAGATGAAGGGGAAGCCCAGGACGTTGTTGATCTGGTTGGGGTAGTCCGAGCGGCCGGTGCCCATGATGGCCTCGGGGCGGGCGCCCTTGGCGTCGGTGTAGGTGATTTCGGGGTCGGGGTTGGCGCAGGCGAAGATGATCGGGTTCTTGTTCATGCTGCGCACCATGTCCGGCGTGATGGCGCCCTTGACGGACAGGCCCAGGAACATGTCCGCGCCCTTCATGCAGTCGGCGATGGAGCCGTGGTCCTTGTCCTGGGCGAAGAGGGACTTCTCGGGGGAGAGCTTGCCCCGGCCCTTGTGGATGAGCCCGCGCGAGTCGAACATGAAGACGTTCTCGGGGCGGATGCCCATGGCGACGTAGAACTTGGTGCAGGCGATGGCCGAGGCGCCCGCGCCGGAGACCACGAGCTTCAGGTTCTCGATCTTCTTGCCGGAAATTTCCAGGGCGTTGATGATGCCCGCGCCGGAGATGATGGCCGTGCCGTGCTGGTCGTCGTGGAACACGGGGATGTTCATCTGCTTCTTGAGCTGCTCCTCGATGTAGAAGCACTCGGGCGCCTTGATGTCCTCGAGGTTGATGCCGCCGAAGGTCGGTTCCATCATCTTCACGGCGGCGATGAGGGCGTCGGGGTCGGTGGTGTCGAGGTTGATGTCGTAGACATCGATGTCGGCGAAGCTCTTGAACAGGACGCCCTTGCCTTCCATGACCGGCTTGCCCGCGGCGGCGCCGATGTTGCCCAGGCCGAGCACGGCGGTGCCGTTGGAGACCACGGCCACCAGGTTGCCCCGGGCGGTGTACTCGAAGGATTTGGCCGGGTCGGCGGCGATTTCCAGGCAGGAGTGGGCCACGCCGGGCGAG
Source organism: Desulfocurvus vexinensis DSM 17965 (assembly GCF_000519125.1). Classification (NCBI taxonomy): domain Bacteria; kingdom Pseudomonadati; phylum Thermodesulfobacteriota; class Desulfovibrionia; order Desulfovibrionales; family Desulfovibrionaceae; genus Desulfocurvus; species Desulfocurvus vexinensis. Next base: position 4,917 of record NZ_JAEX01000006.1, on the reverse strand, counting down.
TAGGCCATGGAGAGCTGCTTCTGGGTGCGGCAGGGCTTGACGGGGATGACCTCGATTTTGCCCTTGCGGCCCTTGGAATGGTAGTCGAGGGCCTCTTGTTTGGTGAACAGAGCCATGGAACGTCCTCCAGTTGGGGGGGTGACGAAACGTCACGGCGGGTGAGCGGCTGTCGCCCCCCGCGTGGCGGAACCATATGACGGACTGCGCGGGAGCGTATTGCAGGCGCCAGGGGAATGCAACCCCTGGCCCGCACCGGGGTGCATCCGGCGCCCGGGCGGGGCCGGCCCCGGGGCGGCCGGGGGCTTGCGGGCCGGGCGGGCCGGGGGGGCCGGGGGGGGCGCAGGGGCGCCCGGGGCGCGTCGCGCGGCCCGGTTGGCGCGAATCTTGATGCAGAGGGGCAGGCGACCCGCAACGGATGTCGGGCCTTTCTGCAATGCGTTTGAATAGCAGGATGTTTCATGCGCACTCTCGTCATCAATTTGACCCGCTTCGGCGATCTGCTCCAGACCCAGCCCGTCATCAGCGGCCTCAAGGCCCGGGGCGAAGAGGTGGGGCTGGTCTGCCTGGACAACTTTTCCGGAGCCGCGCGGCTGCTGGGCGGGGTGGACGCCGTGTTTCCCCTGCCCGGGGCGGCGCTGCTGGCCGGGCTGGACCGCGCCTGGACCGACGGGCTGGGCCTGCTGTGGAGCTGGGCCCAGGATACCCTGCGGCCCTTCGGCGCACAGCGGGTGCTGAACTTGACGGCCACGCTGCCCGGGCGGCTGCTCACGCGCCTTGCGGGCGACGCGCCCCAGGTGGGCTTCGGCATGGACGCCTTCGGCTTCGGGCGCAACACCTCGGCCTGGGCGGCGTTCCTGGTGGCCTCGTCGCGCAACCGGGGCAGCAGCCCGTACAATCTGGTGGACCAGTTCTGCGAGGTCGCCGGGCTTGAGCGCGCTGGGCGCGAGTATGCCCTGGCCGGGGCCGACGCCGGGGCAAGGGCCCGGGCCGACGCCCTGCTGGCGGCGGCCCCGGCAGGCACCCGGGGGCTGGTGGGCTTCCAGCTGGGGGCCAGCGCGGCGGTGCGCCGCTGGCCGCTGGAGCGCTTCGCCGAGCTGGGGGCGCTGCTGTGGCGCGGGCACGGGCTGTGCCCGGTGCTGCTGGGCGCGCCCGACGAGGCCGGGCTGGGCGCGCGCTTCATGGCCCGGGAGGCCTGCCCGGCCCTGGACCTCACCGGGCGCACCGCGCTGCCGGAGCTGGCGGCCGTGCTGGGGCGGATGCGCCTGCTGGTGAGCAACGACACGGGCACCATGCACCTGGCCGCCGGGCTGGGCGTGCCCATCTGCGCGGTGTTCCTGGCCACGGCCCAGCCGTGGGACACGGGGCCCTACGCCGAGGGCTGCCTGTGCCTGGAGCCGGACATGCCCTGCCACCCGTGCGGCTTCCACCACGCCTGCACCCTGGGCCACGCCTGCCGCCGGGCCGTGGAGGCCGGGGCCGTATATCATTATATAACCCGGTGGCTCGAAGGCGGCGCGTGGGCGGCGCCCGCAGCGGACGCACCGGGGGCCGGGCCCGGCGTCCGGGCCTGGGTCACGCGGCGCGACGCCTTCGGCGGCATGGACCTGGAATCCCTCACCGGCCACGAGGCCGAGGACCGCACGGCCTGGATCCGCATCCAGCGCCATTTCTATCGTCAATTTCTCGACGGCGAGCGGCCCGGCCCCATGGCCAAGGTTCCGGCGTTGTCGGCGCCCTTCCGGGCCGAGGTCGCGCCGGTGCTCGCGCAGTCCGCGCAGGTGCTGTTTTTGCTGCGCCAGCAGGTCGGCGCCCTGGGCCGGGCGCCCCTGGCGGGCCTGAAAGACAAGGTGCTGGGCAATTTCGAGCGCCTTGCGGCCCTGTGGGGCGGCAGCGCGCGCTTTGCCGTGCTGGCCGACCTGTGGCGCGAGCAGGCGCAGGAGTATGCCAAGGATTTCAGTGCACTGCCCGCACTTATCGAAGCCTGGCACGCCCTGCTCGACGCCTGGAGCCAGGCCGTGCCGCCGCTGGCACGAGATTTGAATCAAGAGTAGCGCCATGTGCCTCGCGCACATTTTGCCCATTCCCAAGGAGGGAGAGACATGATCGTTATCGATGGTCAGGAAACGGGTCTTCGCGTCAACAACTTCGCGAACCTCGAGGATCTGCTGGTCAAGGTGATGGAGCAGGACTGCCTGGACAACAGGATGGTCACCGATGTCTTCGTCAACAAGGAGGCCTTCTCCGAGATCTACCCCCACCAGGCCGAGGACATCCCCACCGCCGAGATCGAGAGCGTGGAGATCGTGACCATGGCCGTGCCCGAGATGGCGGTGAACATCACCCGCGAGCTGTACAAGGTCGTGCGCCTGATGGGCCACGGCTGCCGCAGCGTGGCGGACCTGTTCCGCCGCGGCGACGACGCCGAGGCCCTGGAGCTGTACCAGGACCTGCTCGACGTGACCCGCGACTTCCTGGGCATGATCGGCGTGCTGCGCGACGAGTTCAGCCTGAGGGACCGCCAGGTGCTCAACGACAACATGGAGGAGATCACCGCGCTGTTCTCCGAAATGATCGAAGTCAGCGAGAACGAGGACTGGATCCTTCTGGCCGACCTGCTCGAATACGAGTTCCTGGCCAGCGTCGAGAAATGGAAGCAGGTCATCGCCGACCTGCGCGAGGACATCCGCGAAGCCTCCAAGGCGGCCTAGCCATGTCCGAGTGCCTGCAACTGCTGGACAAGGCCCTGGACCTGGGCCAGCGCGAACTTGAGCTGCTGGCCGCAGGGATGGTCGAGCAGACCGAGGAGACCGCCCACCAGCGCGGCGCCCTGCTCGAGCGCGCCTGGCAGGCCAAGGAGCGCGAGCAGGTGGACGTGGACGTGCTCATGGGCAAGCTGCGCCAGCTCAAGAACCTCCAGGGCCAGCTGACCCGCGAGGCGCGCAGTCTGCACAAGAGCCTGGAAGAGGACCTGGCCCGCTCGCGCAAGGAGCGCGGGCGCCTGTCCGGCTACCGCCAGGCCACCAGGGTCGTGCCCACGGCCAGCCGTTTCGTGAGCAAGCGGGGCTAGCCCCGCCGGGCCCGGATGTCCGGGCGGGATATCATTTTCAGGCCACCGAGATCGTTTCCGGGCGCCGGGCTTCTTCCAGGACGGAGGAGGCCCGGCGCCCCGCTGTTTGCGCCCGGCCTTGGCAGGGGCGGCGAAGCAGGCTACACACCGCCCATGAACGATGTACCCGACGACACCCCGCGCGGGGTGGTGCCCCCCGAGATGGAAGGCCGCCGCCTGGACCAGGCCCTGGAACTGGTGCTGCCCGGGGCGGGGCTGCGCGCGCGCAAGCGCGCCTGGGAGGCCGGGGTCGTGCTTGTGGACGGCTTTCCGCGCCCCAAGGGCTACCGGGTCATGGCCGGGCAGGTGCTGACCCTGCGCGCCGGGGAGCCCGCCGGGGCCGCCGGGGGCGGGGGTGAGCCCGGGGGCGTGCCCGAGGGCGTGCGCGTGGTCGGGCAGAACACCGGGCTCATGGCCGCGCTGTTCAAGCCCGGGGGCGTGCACTCCGAGGCCATCGCCGGGCGGCCCGGGTCCAGCGTGGAGCAGTGCCTGGGCGCCTTCTGGCCGGGGCGTTTCGCCCGGCTGGTGAACCGGCTGGACCTGCCCACCTCGGGGCTTCTGGCCGTGGCCCTGTCCGAGGCCATGGCCGCGCGCTACCGCGAGCTGGAGGACCAGGCGGCGGTGACCAAGGTCTACGCGGCCCTGGTGCTGGGCCAGGTGGAGACCCCCTTTGTCTGCGCGGGCGCCATCGACGCCGCGCGGCGGCGGGTGGTGCGCGTGCTGGACGAGGCGGACCCCACGGGCCTGCGGCGCACCGAGGTGGAGCCAGTGCTCGCCCAGGCCGCGCCCGGGGCCACCCTGGTGCGCTGCATTATCCATAAAGGCGCGCGGCACCAGATCCGCGCCCACCTGGCGGCGGCGGGCCACCCGGTGCTGGGCGACGGGGTCTATGGTCCGCAGGAAGGGCCGCGGCTGTACCTGCACCATTTTCGGCTGCGCCTGCCGGAGTTCGAGGCCGCCGCCCCGCCGCTGTGGCCCGAATGGGCGGACTGGGGCCTGGGCAAGGACCGTTTCTGAGGCCCGGCGGGCGCGGGGTGGGGGCAGCCCGGGAGCGCCGCCAGCCCCCGGCGCATGGATGGCGGGCCCGGGCGCGCCCGAAGCGGTCCGCAAGGGGCGGCGGCAGGGTGGCTGGCCGCAGACGAATCCCTTCTATTTGAGCTGGTTGCCGGAAATATTCATTCCAGCACGATTTTCCGTTGACGGGCGGGGCGAGTTCGGTCATAACCCACTTCCGCGCTGAGGGCGGGCCTGACGGCCACTCCCGGTGCGGGTTTGAAAAGCGAAGGATTCGGATTGGTTGCCAGGGCTTGCCCGGGCGCCCGGCCCGCACAGGCGCGGCAGGGAAAATCCGAAAAAATGAAAAGAGAGCTTGACGGCCTCCGGGGTTCCGGAGTAGATAGCTCCTCCGCCGCCCGGAAGGGCGACGGGATTGAAAGAAAAGATTGCAGCGAGGGGTTGACGGGGCCAGTGGTTCCGGGTAGATACCTCGCTCCGCCTGGGAGGGCGGGGGTTCTGAAAAGAACTTGCGAAAAGGGTTGACGAGCTCGGGATGACCGGGTAGAAGCTGCCCTCCGGTGTGAAAGCGCCGGGTTTGAAAGAGGGAAGGTGTTGACGCTCTGGCGAGGCTGGGGTAGAGTACACTTTCCGCCCGCCCCGACGAGAGTCGGCGGAGCCGGCCAGGGTGCCGGGTCTGGAAGGGAAGGTTCTTTGACAATTAAATAGCGAGTCGGGGAGGTCGTGAGCGATCACGGCTTCCGGAAAATAATCGCTTTGCGATTCAATCAGGAATCGTAACCAAGATACTACTCTCA